>CALKXD010000166.1 GCA_938003855.1 uncultured Granulosicoccaceae bacterium
CCAGGTCACAATAGGATTAAAGATGTGACTTGTTTACCTTTAAAACCATAGTCATAACAGGCAAAAAAAAATGCACGCTACCTACGCCTCTGGAATACGCCGGTAACGTGCTTTGGTGTCGCGTCAGTCTGGAGAACCTTACACGACATCTTCTCTTGAACTAAATCGGGACTTCTAAGAGGAATGACCCGCAAGCGGTACTACCCTAAACTACATTCCGCGTCTTGACACAACAACCAAAGTTACTGCGGAGATGAATAAACAGGCGATTACTGCGGTCATGCGCTTTGCTCTGTAATGTCTGGGAGTGCGACTATTATCTGCCAACAGCCGATGACTTACCGAGCCCTGGTTGGCAAAATACAACCATGACGTTACATTATCTTTACAGTGAAAAAATCAGCCAATCCGATTAATTTCAAATTGATAGGTGGTACTTTGCGACCAGTCCTGCCCGGGACGTAACACAGTTGTCGGAAATCCGGCCTGGTTGGGCGAATCACCCGGGTGCTGAGTTTCGAGACAGAGTGATCCACGCTTTTGATACAAGGCCTTCGATTTACCTATGCTGTCGGTCATATGATTAGCGGTGTAAAACTGCAGCCCGGGCTGGGTTGTGGTTACGCGCAACACGCGGCCGGTGGTCGGCTCAGTCACCTCTGCAACCAGCGCAGCGGGCAGTCGCCCTGGATCCAGCATCCAGGTGTGGTCGTAGCCGTGGCCTTCATGCAACTGGCTGTAGTCGTCTTCGATACGATCCCCGATCCGATGCTCCAGACGGAAGTCCATCGGCGTATCGCATACATCAGTAAAAAAACCGTACGGGATACCTTCATTGTCGGTAGGGATATAACTGGCCGCCTGCAACTTCACTATATGATCAAGCACCCCGTCGCGGCTGGCATATTGGTGGCCACGCAAATTAAAATAACTGTGATTGGTTAGATTCACGACAGTGGGCTTGTCAGTCACGGCACTGTAGTCTATGCATAGTTCGTTGGTGTCATTGAGCGTGTAGCTCACGGTTACCGACAGACATCCCGGGTAACCGCCGTGACCATCCGCACTGACATAAGTCAGATCAAGCCGCGCCGATGCTTCACCTGACGAGGTTGCACCTTGCCACACCACCTTGTTAAAACCGGCACCAGCGCTGTGGAGATGATGCTGCCCCAGGTTACTGTCGAGGTGGTAAACCACACCGTCAAGCTCAAAGCGACTGTTGGCTATTCGATTGGCAAAGCGACCGGTAATGCAGCCAAAGTACCAATGACAGGCTTCGTACTCTGCCAGTGTATCGTAGCCAAGCACAATATCGTCGAACACCCCGTGTTGATCCGGGGTGCGGATTGACGTAACTATTCCACCATAGCTGGCAATTTTCACCTCGACCCCATTGACGTTGGTTAAGGTGTACAGATTAACCCGCTGTCCGTCTGCGGTTTGGCCAAACAGCGCAGTCTGTATTCGGTCCATGTGTGTGTCGCCTCTGTTATTGGAGTCAATTTTTGACAGCGACTGCTGTAAATCACAACGCCTTTACCGGCCGGGTGTTGGCGCTGCTATCTCATACGCTGCACCGGCCTGCACCAGGCTCTGCCAGGTAGGCATAGACAATGGCAGTAGCCGTTTTCGCAGTTTGCGTGCACGCCGCTCAGGGTCGCCGGGCACCATGACGCTATCGACCCCGTCTGCAGGTCTGGCTTGTCGCACGTAATCTATGTACTGACCTACTGCAGCGGCCGCCCCGTGACCGTCATCGATGACAGCAGGATCAATGTATATTGAGAACATACCATTATAGGGCCCCTGCCCGGGCCCACAGGTGCCCGAGCCAGTCAACGCTCCAGCCAGCAACTCACAGGCAATCGCGAGCCCGGACCCTTTGTGATCACCCATTGCCACCAGTGCCCCTGGACCTGCGCGGGGGTTCGGCACCTCGCCGTCAGCAACTTCGCCATACAGCACTCGCGGATCATCGGATGGACGTCCGTGCTCGTCGACCAGACCGCCCTGCGGTGGCTTCGGGCCACCCTGCAGTGCAACCAGCGCTTTGCCCTCTGCGATGCGGGAGGTGGCAAAGTCGAGGATGAAATGATCGTTATCACCATTGGCAATACCGATTGTCACCGGCGCCGTTGACATACGCCGCTCAGCACCACCGAATGGAGCCACCAGCATACTGCGCGCAACGTTAACAAAATGAATCGACGCATAACCGGCATCGGCGGCGCCTTCAGCCCACTCGCCAATGCGACCTAAATGACCGGCATTTCGCAAGGCCACTAGTGCCACGCCGTGTTCTGCCGCCTTGCGGGTACCGATTTCCATCGCCTGCCGACCAAGCACCTGACCAAACCCGAAGTGCCCCTCGAGCAGCGTAAACGCTCCTCCATCAATGACCGCACTGACGGACTGGCCAAACTTCATATGCCCCCGCTCGGTGTCCCGCAGATATCGGGGCACCCGGACAACACCGTGACTATCGTGACCGGACAGATTGGCATCGACCAGGTTACTCGATATCGCCAGCGCCTCGGTGTGCTCAGCGCCTGCCGCTTCAAAGACCCGGCACAAATAGTCACCCAACTCGACCGGGTTGAGCAGCACGTGCTGCGGATCAGTGTTCATCAATCATGCGCTCCAATAAATCCGAATCATCGCTGCTAACCGAGGCAGCACCCAACCGCGATGCTGCAGATTGTTCTGCAAACCGGCGCGCCCATCAGCAACCTACCGACGCATCCGCACATCAGCTGTAGTGATCACCGTGACCGCGTCGCGGGACTCCATCGTAGTATGGTGCCAGGCGCTGTCAAGCCTGTTCACGATACTGAATGGGGGTGTTAAAACAGATACAATGAGACTGGGCTTGAAGATTGAGTCCGGTAAAATATCAATCACAGCAGCGTTACAGGGGAAGCGAATGGGGCTCAGAGATGTCAAGCTTGATGACAAGTATACTCTCCTCAACGGGCGCATTTTTGTCACCGGAATTCAAGCGCTGGTGCGACTGCCCATGCTGCAGAAACTTCGCGATGAAAAAGCCGGCCTCAACACAGCCGGTTACATATCAGGCTATCGTGGCTCACCTCTGGGTGCGTTCGATCAACAGCTGGTACGCGCCAGTCAGTTTCTGCAACAGCACAATATTATTTTCCAGCCAGGTCTCAACGAAGAACTCGCCGCCACTGCCTGCAGCGGAACACAACAGATAAACCTTCAAGGCGCCGGCGCCTACGACGGTGTATTCGCGATGTGGTACGGCAAGGGCCCGGGCGTCGATCGATCCGGCGATGCGTTCCGCCACGCCAATAATTTCGGCACCGCTGAGCACGGCGGCATACTCGCATTACTCGGCGATGATCACGCCTGTGAATCATCCACGACGGCGCATCAAAGTGAGTTTGCCATGGTCGATGCAATGATCCCGGTACTCAACCCCGCCGGTGTGCAAGACATACTCGACTACGGCCTGTACGGCTTTGCACTGTCGCGCTACTGTGGCGGCGTTGTCGGCTTTAAGTGCGTGCACGACACCGTAGAGGCAACCGCCTCGATCGAAATCAGTGAGGAGCGCACCCGTATTGTGCTTCCCGACGACTTTACCCTGCCGGCCACCGGTCTTAACATCCGCCAGCCCGACACCTTTCAGGATCAGGAACACCGGGTACACAATTACAAGCTTTTGGCGGCAAAAGCCTTTGTCCGTGCCAACAAACTCGACAAACTGGTCATTGACTCCGAAGATGCCTGGCTCGGCATTGCCACCACCGGCAAGTCGTATCTCGATGTCCGGCAGGCGCTCGGTGAACTCGGCATCAGCGACGCCGACGCCAGGCAACTTGGCATTCGCCTGTATAAAATTGCCATGCCCTGGCCACTGGAGCCCGAAGGTGTCCAGCGCTTTGCCAGGGGACTGCAATCGATTGTGGTTGTTGAAGAAAAACGCGCCCTCATTGAAGACCAACTGAAATCACAACTGTACGGGCAGATCGATGCCGCCACCATAGAAGGCAAACAGGATCTGCACGGGCGTATACTTTTCCCTTCCACCGCCAGACTCAACGCGACCGATATCGCCATCAAACTGGCCGAGCGTATACTCGCGAAAGTAGCCAACAACAGTGTGGCGCACCGGCTGACCCAACTGCAGGAAATGGTCGAGCGTAACCGGCAGCGCGATGCTCCCGCGATGACTCGCATCCCCCACTTTTGCGCCGGGTGTCCGCATAACACCGGCACCCGGGTACCCGAAGGCAGCCATGCGTTGTCGGGAATCGGCTGTCATTTCATGGCCCAGTGGATGGATCGCAGCACCGCAGGCTACACCCAGATGGGCGGCGAAGGTGCAAGCTGGGTAGGTGAGGCGCACTTCAGCAAGCGCCCGCATATGTTTCAAAACATCGGTGACGGCACTTATTACCATTCCGGTTTGCTGGCACTGCGAGCAAGCATCGCCAGTGGTGTCAATGTGACTTACAAGATCCTCTTTAACGACGCCGTTGCAATGACTGGCGGGCAACCAATGGACGGTCCGTTAACCCCGGTGGCAATCACTCAGCAGGTCTATGGGGAAGGAGTCAGACGTATCGCCGTTGTCACCGACGAACCACACAAATACCCGGCCGACACACAGTGGGCAACCGGCGTTACCGTTCATCATCGTGACACCTACGATCAAGTACAGCGCGAGTTTCGCGAGATCGACGGGACCAGTGTTATTATTTACGATCAGACCTGTGCTGCAGAAAAACGGCGACGCCGCAAACGCGGCGAGTTTCCCGATCCACCCAAACGACTGTTCATCAACAAAGAAGTCTGTGAAGGTTGCGGTGACTGCGGCATCGCGTCCAACTGTGTTGCCATACTTCCCGAACAAACCACACTCGGGCGCAAGCGTCGCATCGATCAATCTGCGTGCAACAAGGATTATTCCTGCGTGAAAGGATTTTGCCCGAGCTTCGTCAGTGTGCTTGGTGGCGAGTTGCGCCGGAAATCTACAGCAGCCGACGCCGGCTCGCATCAAACAGGCCTGGAAGATACCTGGAGCCAGCCTCTTCCCGAGGCCACCCTGCCGTCACTACAGACCAATTTCGGCGTTGTCTTAACCGGTGTCGGCGGCACCGGCGTGGTAACGGTCGGGGCGATTATCGGCATGGCTGCACATATCTCTGATCTAGGCTGTTCGGTGCTCGACATGATGGGGCTTGCGCAAAAAGGGGGTTCTGTCACCAGCCATATCGTTATAGCCCGCAGCCCGGACGACATCACCACCACCCATATCGCCGTCGGTGGTGCACGGCTACTGCTCGGCTGCGATATTGTCACTGCCGCCGCGGGCGGCTCACTCGACCGCGTCAACCCCGAGGCGACTACTGCCGTGATTAACACCCACGCCATGATGGGCGGGGATTTCGCCAGAGATCGCAATGTGCAATTTCCCCAGCAGCAATTACAGTCGTCAATCAGCGATTGCGTCGGTGATGCGCAAAGCCACTTTATAAACGCCACCACACTCGCCGAGCACCTTCTAGGCAATACTATCGGTGCCAACATGTTTATGCTCGGGTATGCCTGGCAGATAGGTCAGATTCCGCTCCCGCGTGAAGCCATTGAGCAAGCTATAGAACTCAACGGTCAGGCCGTTGCAATGAACCTGAGCGCATTTCTATGGGGCCGGCGCGCAGCACATGATCAACGATCTGTCGAAACTCTGGCAACTCCGGCCGTCGTTATCAACGCCCCGGAGAAATTCAGCTTTAGCAAAAAGCAGACTGTGGAGGAAATCGTCAGTCATCGCAGACAACGACTTATCGACTATCAAAGCACACGCTACGCGACACGTTACGAAAAGCTGGTAAACAAGCTTCATGACGCCGAGCAAAAAGCCCTGCCGGGCAGCTCGGCGATTGCCATCAGTGTGGCTAAAAACCTGTACAAACTAATGGCCTATAAAGATGAGTACGAAGTCGCGCGACTGCACGCCAGCGACGCTTTCCGCAGCGCTGTCGAAGAGCAATTCGAGGGTGACTATACACTGCGATTTCACCTGGCACCGCCATTACTGTCGGCAAAAGACCCGATTACCGGCCATGCCATCAAGCGCGAATTCGGCCCATGGATTCTAACGGTTTTCAAAACCCTGGCTCGGCTCAAATCTCTGCGTGGTACACCGTTCGATATCTTTGGCTATACCGCAGAACGCCGCATGGAACGCCGGTTGCGCGACGATTACCTGCAGTTTGCAACCGGACTCTGCTCAACACTTACCCGGGAAAATCACGCACAATCACTGAAACTTGCCGATCTGCCTGACCAGGTTCGTGGATACGGGCACGTAAAGCTCGACAGCGTAAACCACTATAACTCTGCACGCACCGAGATAAGTTCTGACCAACCGGAAAATACGGCTACTGCTGCCTAGCACATTGTGAAGCGTCATCTTACCCTAGAGCACCGGGGTATTTACACCGATAAAAACCACCGGAACGCACCGCAAAGTCACAATCTATAGAGTATATCGTCATGAAAACTATCGGACTGCTCGGCGGTATGAGCTGGGAAAGCACAGAGCTCTACTATCGGCTTATCAACGAGCAGGTCAAACGCGAGCTTGGAGGACTGCATTCGGCTAAAATTGCCATGGTCAGTGTCAATTTTCAGGAAATAGAAGCCCTGCAACACCAGGGACACTGGCAACAGGCGGGTGAATTGCTGGCTGCTGCCGCACGGCAAATCGAAGCCGCCGGAGCAGACTTCCTGGTAATCTGCACTAACACCATGCACAAAGTGGTACCGCAGATTGAGCAGGTCATTAACATACCGATTCTGCACCTTGCCGATAGCACAGCCGAGATTGTTAAATCCCGCGACATTCAAACTATCGGGCTACTTGGCACCAATTTCACCATGGAACAGGATTTCTATAGAGGTCGACTGGCCGATCAGCACGCCCTGAGGGTGGTGGTCCCCACAGCAGATGATCGGGCAGTCATTCACCGGATAATCTATGACGAGCTGTGCCTTGGGATTATTCGCGATGAATCACGTCAAATGTATCTTGAAATCATGCAGAAAATGGCAGAGCAAGGCGCAGAAGGTATTATCGAAGGCTGCACCGAGATTGTGCTGCTGGTACAACAGCAACATACCGACATACCTTTGTTTGACACAACCGCTATACACGCCGCCGCAGCTGTCGCTGAAGCGCTATCGTAGACTGACCGTTACCATGGCAATGACGTCTGCGATCAGAGCGTCAGGCTCGACCAAGTGCTGCCGTCACGTTAGCCGGAGCCGCGAGCTTGTTGGCCATAGTCAGTGCCAGCAATGACTCAAAGCCGGCATTCAAGGCCGGCTTTTTTAACAATAGCGCTTTCAGGCGCGCAACCTCCCACTGTATATAGCGAGCCTCTGTACTGAACCGCACATCAGCCGCTGTGGCCGCACCAGTGACATAATGTAACTCGCCTAGAAAGCTGCCCGGGCCACGATAGCTGACGATCTCGCCATCGCAAATAATCTGTACGTCTCCTGAGTACAACAGATAAAGACTGTCTAACTGCTGCCCTTGGCGAATCAGCACATCACCCTGTCTACCCTCATGCCAGCTACCGCAGTCAATCAATGCTTTAGTTTCACGTGCCGTAAAATTGCGAAACACAAGATTTTTTAAATGCTGTTGCTGATCAGTCATTGGCACCGGCCGGCGCGCCAGATACAAATGTGCCAGATTCATCAGGTTTATTAATGCAAACATCGCCTGCCAGAACAAAGCCAGCCACAAGACTTCTGACTGGAAAATAAAATACGGAAACGTCATGAGTGCAGCGACGATAGTCAGTGCGCGTAGCCAGAATATGTCACGCACCAGATAAGCAAGGCAAAAACACACATTAGCCAGGAAAAACAACCCGGCCACAACAGTGGAAATCAAAAGTCACCCGCCTTATTCAAAATACAAAAAAACGTAAATCAATCACAGCGATCACAGGCACTGTGCCCGGAACCGAACCATACAGCCGGTTAACCACCGTCAAATACACCACTTGCGTCGGAGCCCCATGGTGCCAGATTACCAGTACAACGCTTATCCGAATACGGCAGCTATCCGACATCTGACTGCCTTATTCACCAGTCAACAAACAACCGCCACCTGCACGGCATCAGACATCGCCAGAACGGCCAATGTCAAATCGGATGCAGCGCCGGCAGAAATATTGTAATTGTACATAACCACAGTATAGCAGTAACATTCCCCACCTCAATCACCAGAGCAGATCCCGAATGAATGATCAGCAACAAGCGTTTCTGCTACAGCTATCCCGCCAACTTGAAACCGTTCTTGCGGCCTGTGAGCAAAACGGCAGCGCCGAGGTGCTACTCGGCAGCAACCGGCGCGGTGACAGCCTGATACAGGTTCGACTAGTCGCAGAGAAAAATACAGTTCCGGAACGCAACACCAGCGGGTAAACTGCCGGTAGGCCGCGAGTGCTGAACCCAACCGACATTGCCGCCATTGCCGCGGACAATGACAACGCTTGTTTCCCACAGCGCAGGCATCAGCGCGTAACCAAGAGATTGCCGGGCAAACACCGTGAGAGTCGCCAAGTCAAATCCACCACCACTGGCCACAGACTACTACCTGCAGAACTTCACTACCCTGTTAGACTTTGTCTTCGAGCACTACCCTCACCTGCTCAACGTGGAAGAACAGCACTTCTACGAAGTATTCAATACGCTGGACACCGACAGCCAGCGGCTGTACGTTCGACTCACATCCAGAAGCGGCAATTACATTCGCTGCCGCACCCTGGACTACAGCGAAATCCGGCACTGCGATACGTGTATCGAAACGCTGATCAAGCAAGGTTTTCTGCTTAACGCCTGCGCCGCCACGGCCGACCAATGGCTTGGGATATTTGCAAGATCCGACCTTGCGTGCTATCTGCCTGCCGCCGCCAACACGAAGCTGATCGACCCTGACCTGATGACAGAACAGGACATGTTCGGACAAAGCCCGCTGACACTGCTGATGGCCCATGAGCCCGTTGTCGAAGTACAGCACAAACTGCTGTTGCAAACCTACCGGCTACTGTTTTTTGGCAATCTGCATCAGGACTTCAGTGCTTTCGTTTTACGCGACCTGGGTATGCGTACATTTGAATCCTATCTCATCGATCACGGCAACCTGCCGTTCACCAGCCGGGCACAGATCGACGCCTATCTGCAGTACTACGGCTGCGCGGAAGCATGCGAGGCCGCCATGACAGATGGACCGGAAGTACTCCTGGAACTGCACCAGCAGCTACCCGGGATACAACCTGGTGACCGGGCACTGACTCGTCGCATTGAGAAAATGGCCAATCGAATTGCCCGGCAACTCGAACGCTTTGACGCACTGGAGGCAGCCGCCGCAATCTACCGGACAAACAACCGACCACCGGCGCGTGAGCGACTGACCCGTCTGGAGTGCAAACTGGGTAACGACGCGGCAGCGTTTTGCCTGTGCCAGGAGATTGAGTCAAATCCAGCAGATGCAGAAGAGCTGGCGTTCGCCAGACAGTTCGGTTCACGGCTGGCAAAAAAAATTAGTGTCGACTACGCGCCGGTAACAACATCACCACCACCAACCCTCACTGTCACCCTGGAAAAATCAGCCCTGCCGGTTGAGCTTGCCTGCGCTCTGCATTTTGCCAGAGAGGGTAAGTGCTACTATGTCGAGAACGCATTGATTGGCGGTGTTTTTGGCCTGGCCATGTGGGATATTATTTTCGCCCCGATAGCGGGTGCGTTTTATCACCCGTTTCAATCCGCCCCGGCGGACTTTCAGGAAGCAGACTTCTACCAACAACGCAAAACCCTGTTTGAGAACCGCTTTAGGCAAATCAACAACGGCTTGCTGTCGGCTGTTGTACTCGACCACTTCCACCAAAAGAACGGAATAGCAAATCCGCTGGTCAGTTGGCAACGACTCAACAGACTGTTACTGGTGCAAGCACTAAAGCGCATACCTGTCAGCCATTGGCTTCATTTGTTTGAGTTTCTCTGCAAAGATATCCGCAACCACCGAAGCGGACTTCCCGACCTGGTTTTTTTCCCCGACACTGGTGGCTACCAATTGATTGAAGTGAAAGGCCCCGGTGATCGACTGCAGAAAAACCAGCTCCGGTGGATGCATCATTTCGCTCTGGGCAATATCGATCATACGGTCGTGCATGTAAACTACCCGACGGATTCCGGCGACTGTGACTGACAAGTGCTTTAAGATATCAGTTAAAAAGCTGGTTGATTTCGCCTGCCGCAGCGGCGATCTCGTGCACTCCGGCCCGGCCGGACCAACTGCTGCAGAGGGACAGCGAATCCACCGCGAACTGCAACAACACCGCAGCGCTACCGAGCAGGCAGAAGTAAAAGTCAGCACAACCATCGAGCACGATGGCTATCAGCTACAGGTCTCCGGACGCGTTGACTTAACCGACGACAGCGGCGATACACCAACCATCGGCGAGATCAAAAGCTGCTACGTACCGGTCGATAAAATACCCATGGCGACCCGCGAGTTACATTGGGCGCAGCTCAAGATCTATGGCTATTGCCTGCTGCAGAAAATCAACGATACCAACCTCAGCACGCCGGACATCTCCCTGCGATTGATCTGGGCGAATCTAATCGCCAACCAGACCACCGTCGAGGCACAAAAATTCACCCTGGAAGAGCTGACCCGCTTCACACGCCGTGCAGCAATTTGCTACCTGAACTGGATCAAAGTGATCGATGCACACCGTCGACAACTGGAAGACACAGCCAGAAAACTCGAATTCCCACATGGCAGCTTTCGCGCCGGCCAGCGTGAAATGGCCGCCGGTGTTTATGTTTGCGCTAGAGATAAAAAAACCCTGCTTTGTGAAGCACCAACCGGCATCGGCAAAACCGTCAGCGCATTGTTCCCGTCGATCAAAGCGGTCGGTGAGAAGCACATTGACAACATTGTCTACCTTACGGCAAAAACTTCCGGCCGGGCAACCGCCAGAGCCAGTCTGGCTCAATTACAGGGCGCTGGCCTGCATTTGTCCGCCATCACCATCACGGCAAAAAAAACAACCTGCCATTGCAGCAACGGCACTTGCGAAAGAAACGATGATGGCCGATGCCCGCTAACGATAGGATTCTTTGACCGGCTACCACAGGCAAGACAGGCACTGATGTCAGTCGGTGTGATTACACCGGAACACATCGATGCCGCAGCCCATGAGTATTCACTGTGCCCGTTTGAATTAACATTGCAAATGCTGCCATGGGTGACGGTTGTGATCTGCGATTTCAACTATGTGTTTGACCCCCTGGTGCGGCTGAGTCATTTCAACGATCACGCCAACCGCTACATGCTATTAATCGACGAGGCCCACAACCTGATTGATCGCGCGCGATCCATGTACTCCGCCAGACTTGATCGTGAGCAGATAAAGCGCGCAATTGACGATGTCGGCGATCCCTCAGCACCACTGGCAAAGCAACTGGCCGGTGTTAACAATGCTATCAATCGATGGTCGGGAAAAAACAAAGCCCCCGAAAGCGAAGAGTCCGGCACCCCCGAAACCATCACTAAAGCCGTTAGCAAGTGCACAGATGCAATGCAGGCTCTGGTCGAGAACAATACCCCGATGACCGAAGCGATTGCCGATGTCGCGCGGGAGCTCTATCGCTACCTGGTGATTGAAGATTTGTTTGGCGATCAGCACCGTACTTTAACCACACGCACTCGCAAAAACTCAAAAACACGTAAAAAAGCTTCATATAGTGTGGTGGTAAAGCTCCAGTGCTTAAACGCCACACATCGCTTAAAGCAATCTATCAGGCAATTTCGAAGCACCGTTGCATTTTCTGCCACACTGCGTCCGCAGCAGTTTTTCAGAACCTCGCTGGGGCTGCCCGACAACAGCTATTGCCTGGCACTGCCATCACCCTTTGATCGCAACCGGCAGGCAAGCCTGCTCTGTGACTGGGTGGATACACGCTATGTCGCACGCGATAACGCGGTAGCTCCGATTGTCGATATCGCCCACCAGGTGTACCAGGCTCGTCGCGGTAACTACCAGATATTTTTTTCATCTTACGCTTTCATGTATCAGGTGTACGAAGCTTTTATCAAAAAGCACCCGACCATCCCCACTGTCATGCAACTGCGCGCCAGCAATGACCGGGAACGCCAGATTTTTCTAGATCAGTTTGACAGTAACAATGCCACCCTTGGCTTCGCCATCCTCGGCGGTATCTTTGGCGAGGGCGTGGACTATGCGGGCGATAAGCTGATCGGGACAATTATTGTCGGCACCGGCCTGGCATCAATCAATCTAGAACAAAAGCTGATCGAACAGGATTTTAAAAACCACAACCTTAACGGCTTTGACTACGCCAGTCGCTACCCCGGATTCACTCGTGTACTGCAAACGGCCGGTAGAGTTATTCGATCCGAGACAGACAAGGGCGTTATCGTGTTGATCGACAAACGCTTCGATGACCCTTTTTATCACAACTTATTTCCAGATCACTGGAATCTACAACGCTGCCCGACAACTCACGCATTAAACGAGCAGTTGCAGCAGTTCTGGTCCGGCCAGCAAAGCATCTTCCAGCCAGCAGAGGATTGTTAGTATCATGCACCGAGCATCGGCTGTTTTTTCCGCCGATGATAGTCAAGCGCCAATAGCACACAGTGCTTGACCGCCTCTACCGGGACTACGTCGTCATCTAAAAAAACAATTGCGCGCTTGCCCTCGAAACGCAATTGCTCAGAGTAGAGTTCCCTGAACGTTTCAACCAGGCTGGTTTGACAGTTAAAGTACAAAGCATAACTATCGGGGGTTTTTGATCGCCAGGCAATTCGCACCGCACTACCCTTAACCGCAGTATAGCTGGGCTCCCCCCATTTCAGCGATTCTTCCACAGCGCCTATCTCTGTGGCATCACCAGCCACATCGAATATTAAACCACGCAGCGCCAACAGCTTTTTGCGTTTAACCGGCGCAAGGCTCTTGTATACGGCGGCGACTTCCGGGTTTGAAATTTTCCCCATCAAAACTCCTTTTTTGACTCTGGCGGTATGCTATAACCGCCGCTCAGCGCTCTACGCTATCACAGAAGCAGTAATCCGGATATTACTGCTTCCGCGACCCGTGGCTGATGAAAGGAGTTTTCGCTATCGCCGTTAGCGGGTCTGTATTTCTATCTCCATTTGGTTCCACTTGTAATTGATACTGTGGCTTTGGCCGCTGGAATTACGCATGGCATCAGACCAGACAAGAACCATTTTTTTACCGTCGTCGCTTATCCACTTAGGCGAGAGTTTTGGCTGATAGGTGCGATTACCCGAGTTATCTACCACCCACTCTTCATTGTAGTAAAACTGTTTCCACGGACCATACGGCGTCTGCGAATACCAAAACCCCAGACTGCCCGACTTCTCATGCATCCATTTATTGAAATAATCAATCGTTGAATTTGTCAGGCCGGAACCCGCATAGGTACCTCCGTTTGCCATCACGTAGAGTTGCAAGCCTTCGTTCCAGACTACAGACGGCAGCCAGGAATACCACCCGAAATATTCGCCACGACTGTTTTGCTCCGGCAGAGTGAGGTTTGCCTGTCGCTGATTAATATCCGCGCTCCATCGGGCTTGTGATCCGTCCCAGCCGGTAAAATACTGCCACGCATTTCTATTACCCAGTTGACTGGCGTCGACTCGTGCAAGCATTAACTCGTGAGCTTTGGCGCCTTCCGGTGCATAGATATAAACATAACCGTCTTTCGACGCACTATGATCACGCCCGCTCTGCACAAAGCTGACGTAGGAGAACGGATAGCCTTCACGACCGTTGTGACTGCGGCCCGCTTCTTCCAGAAAGAACATTTCTGATGACGAACTGTCAGTTCTGCGAGAATCACCCGGCGACAGGCTAGTGTCATTGCCATTGCGATCAACCCGGCTCCAGTTATTGCCGTTGTCGAACGAGCGCAGCATCTTCAGACCACGGAAAGGCCCGTCAGCCCAATCACTGCCCCGCGCCTTGCTGACCATCGAGTAAAGCACACCGTCTACCGACAACACACCATAGCCATACCAGCCGTCGTCATTGCGCAGATAGGCCGGATAGCCATGGACTTCCGAGATTGAGGCATTACCAGAACCACCATCAATGCGGTACAGCATGTTGTGGTAGCGAACTTGACTGTTAAGCCAGTCCCCATCGTCCATCGAGGTAATCTGGCTATCATCCGCCGCCCAGGTGATGTCCCAGTTATCGCCACGGTTGCCCTCTCGGCGCAACGAGCCGTAATTGAAAGACACACCCACCGGTACAATTCCCGGCACTCCGCTGGGATCGTAGCTTGCTTCCGAGCCATCACCTGACGCGCCATTTACCTCACAACTGCCGTTGCCAGTCCAGCCCCAACCGTCATTGTCATGATCAATGCAATCGACATTGCCGGTAAACTCTCTGGACTCACCAAGCCAGCAGGACACTTTTCCATTCCAGCCCCAGCCATCTCCGTCGTGATCAACGCAATGCTCAAAAATTTCGTCGTTGCTGGCATCGCTATTGAATACCGGGTTGGTAACGCAGGAACTGTAACCGGTCCATCCCCACCCATCACCATCGTGATCGGTACAAACCTGAGCAGTTGCCGTTTTTTGCTGGGAAACACTTGCTCCAATTACCATCGCTACTACGAGCAACAGCCTGGCGGCCGTATTTGACTGTTTCAATGTTTTTTCCGTACTAATGTGTTTTTAAGAAAAGACTACGTTACGTATAGATTCACTTCTGATACAACGCTAATCCATAAGTGCGTAAAGCCAATAACGTATCGATCATAGACTACCTGATCAGGTAATTAATTCCACCGCTGTTGCGACTTTACACATCGTCGACACCCGAGTTGCGCGGCAACAGATTGAGTGTCTGCCTCTCATGTTGGAGCGACAATCAATATCTATGCAGCCGACCTCAAACCGGATGAACAATCCACACATTCATTAACATATCGTCATGACACGATATGAAACATTTATAGAACGGTAGCAATCATTATCTTTACACAGCGACCGCGTGGTGACTGACAATGGGCTACTGTTGCAGAACCGCACCCGGGCAATGCATCCTGGCCGACATTTAAACATGACATTAGCTGCGCCGTATTTACAAAAGCAACCTGTGCTTCCTCAACAGGCCTGCATACTCAAACGCCGACTCTGCGCTTGAGAAAAACTTCAATGTGATCACACCCGGGGCGGGTTTCCTGACACCGAAGATGTGTACTGATATAGAAGCATCAACACGCCTTGAGGGATCTATGGAAAATCAGATCCAACTTTCTCTATAAATAGGTTATTCGATATTTATAGAGGCATATCACGCTTTGTTTTTTTAGTGCCATGACCACGTGCGACTGGCAGGCTTTCATGCAATGGCGTGTTTATTCACAAACGGTTTCGTCGCAACAAGCAGTGCGTGTAATTGATCTGGAGTGTTGGCTACACCCAGCAGATATCTATCTGCACGTATCAATACTGCATGGGCCCCGTACTGCTGCAACACTTTTGTCAATTGCGCATGATCATCACTGTTAAGCACCTTCAGGCCCGGACACAGGCTCGCATCATAAGGCAGTCTTTTGTCAGTCAACAGTAAAGGCGCATAGCCACAAACATCGTCAAGCAAAACTCCGTTATCCAGCATGGGTTGCGGTGCCAGTGATCCGGCGTGTTCATCACCGGCCACAGACAGTCCCGCACCCAGCTTCGGAGCGATGCTCTTCATGGTATTGCCACCGGCGTCCGGATCAAAGGCTGTTCGCAAGCCCGCTTCGGTATCGCAGGAGTTAATCAAGTGCCCGAGACTGATAGCCGTATCTATATAGGCTTTTACATGCGGATAGCGTTCCGACTGATAGGAGTCGAGCAGCGCTTCGTTTTGGTTATCCTGAATATGCGCCTGGAGCTTCCAGCCAAGGTTGGCAACATCGCGCATTCCCGCACACATCCCCTGCCCCATAAACGGCGGCATCTGGTGCGCCGCATCACCCGCTAGAAATACCCGCTCGCATCGCCACTGGCTGGCGATCATCGAATGAAACGTATAGACCGCTGCGCGCTCTAGAGTTGCATCCTGCGGAGACAGCCAGTCCGCCAGCAGCGGCCAGACCGACTCGGGCTGAGACATGGCTTCAGCATCCTCATCGGCGCGAAGAGTAATCTCCCAGCGACGTCTATTTAACGGCCCGCAGACAAAGGTCGAAGGGCGTACGGGGTTGCAGTATTGAATCGTACAGGCGCCCAATTCCGGAATCTCGCGCTTTAGCAGTACATCCACAACCAGCCAGCGTTCGCGAAAGCCGAAGTCATCGATGCCGATCCCCTGAAGTCTGCGAACGGTAGACCGACCGCCGTCGCATCCCACCACATAGCTGGCATGGACGACATGTGCCGTGTTGTTGCGGGTATAGTGCACATCAGCACCCTCAGCCCCGCCGTCAATCGCAAACACCTCGGCTCCGGCATACACCGACACATGCTTATAGCGCTCTACGCCCTGACGCAAAATATACTCTAGATCCGGTTGATGAAAACGGTAACTGGTGTGCCAGCCATTGTCACCGACGCCCGGCGGGCGCGGCCAGTCCAGCAACAGATCGCCATCTGCGTTGACAAACCGCATACCCGGGTTGTATCGAACTTTCCGGTCAACCCGGTCAGCCAACCCCAGCGTCTGAAACAGACGCATGACCTCATCATCGAAATGCACCGCCCGAGGCAAGGTGTAAGCCGTCAATTCACGCTCAAGCACCAGCGTTGTCATACCGCACTGGCCCAGCAGATTGGCCAATGCGGCACCATTCGGACCAAAGCCCGCAATCACTACGTCGACATCGGCATGCCGATGACTCATTTTGTAAACTGCTCGAACAGCCAGGGACACTCAGACAGACCGGGCGCACGCAAACCTTCGGCCGCAGCCTGCATGCGCATAGCACGCATTTGCAGGCGCTTGTCATCGGGTAAATAAAGGCGTTCATGACCCCAGAAGCTGGGACCCACGGTGGTCTCAACAGGCTGCCAGGTGTCGGGCTCTATGACCCGACCACCCCAGCCACTCTCGACAAAAAAACCCGACGGTGTGTGCGCATAGTAAGAGGTCATGTAGTCGTTGGTGTGACGACCCAGCGTATAGGCAATCCGTTGCTCTTCCAGCTGAGCGAGATCATAACCCTGCCCGACATCATCGAGATTGCCGTACTCCACCATAAAATGATGCAGGCCGGCGCTACCACTGCCGATCATGGCAAAGCTGTGATGCCGACCGTTGACATGAAAAAAGTACATCGGGTAGGGATCGAGTCCATAGTCACTGACGCTGAAGTCAAGAATATCCCGGTACAACGGCAGCAACGCCGCCACATCACGTACATGCAGCACCGCATGCCCCATGCCGAACGGGCCGGTATTGAAACCGGACAGCGGTCTGCCGGGCACAAAAGAGTCATCGGTGGTATGCGGCCTGTAGACCAGTTCATTGCGATTACCGTCAAGGTCTTCAAACCAGATCAGGCGATCAACGCAACGCTGATCACACAGCGATGCAGTACCAGAGTGCACGACGATATCCGCAGCATCAAGTCGGGCGGCGTAGTGATCGAGGTCATCGCACCCGGCTACCTCCCAGCCCATAAACGCCAGTGAGTTTCCAGTTTCAGCGTGCACCAGTAATCGTTGTTTTTGACTGTCCATGCGAAACGCCAGCGTACCTGCCGCCAGGTCGATCTGCTGCATGCCCAGCAGCTTGCAGGCAAAAACCGACCACTGGGCAAGATCCTGTGTGCGCACCCCAAGGTAAGCCAGGGCAGTAATTGCCACGTTACATTGCTCCTAATTATCAGACTGCTCTGAAACCAATCGGAAGCCGTTACTTCGCGGCCAGCCGAACAATGATATCCCAGTGCTTTTTCGCCACCGGCTGCACTGACAGGCGGCTGCCCTTTTGCAACAGGACCATATCGTCCAACCCCTTGACGCCTTTCAGCGATTGCAGCGAAATCACTGAAGCAAATTTTTCTTTCAGTTTGACGTCCACCATGCACCAGCGCTGATTTTCTGCGGAACTCTTCGGGTCAAAATACTTGGCGTCGGGATCGAGTGCAGTATGGTCCGGGTAGGCCTCCTTAACTATTTCTACAATCCCCACCACCCCGGGCACCTTACAGCTGGAGTGATAGAAGAATCCCAGATCGCCTTTCTTCATCTGGTCACGCATTAGATTGCGTGCCTGATAATTGCGGATGCCGTCCCAATGATCCCGCCTGGCCCGCATGGCCGCCAGGTCATCGATGCTGAAGGCATCCGGCTCCGATTTAAATAACCAGTAATTCACGGTATTGCTGATCTCCTGTGTTGTCAGTTGCACCGAAGTTCCCGGATACGGTAACGCGGTTCGCACGCTTCGATACTTTACAGCATCACCGGCAGTCGGGGGAATCCAGCGGCACAGCCACCCGATGGTGCGCCTCACAAGTCTCTTTAAAAGCGCTTGTCCTGAAGCGGCTCTGTTGCTAGCATGCGCCGCCGTCGATCATCCACTGCGGCTGGTCACCCGAACTCCGTCAATACGTGCCTGCCATGAAAACACAACCTCTATTTTGCTACGGCACCTTGATGGACACAGATATCCTGACACTGGTAATCGGCGACGAACTTCAAGCCACACACAGCATCGTCGCAACGCTGCCGGGCTACCGCAGTGTGCAGCTGCCCAACGAGAGCTTTCCGATTCTGCAGCCAGACACCAATGCCAGTTGTCACGGTATTCTGCTCAGCGGTCTTTCCGAGCTGGCGTATCAGCGAATCCGCTTTTTTGAAGGCGACGAATACGAACTGCAATTATGCAGTGTCAGCACCGGCAACGGGCCTGTCACCGCTCGCTATTGCGCTGACACCACCCACCCGGATCAGACGCTGTCCGGATGGTCGCTCAGTGACTGGCAGACCAACCATAAAGAACATTTCTGCAAACGAGTGGAAAGCTACATGAAGTTGTTTGGCACACTGTCAACCACTGAGGCCGACAAGTACTGGCTGGCCTCAGATCCTGCGCTGGTCACCAGCACCTAGTTTTTCCCGTTGGCACGCCTGGTTACGCTCAGGCCGGATACCGTGGCGTGGCAGGCTGGCTTCTGACTTCAGTTAAAAAATCACACAGCGCTTCAGCCACCGCCTGCGGCTGCTCTTGCTGCACCCAGTGTCCCGCCCCCTCCAGCAAATGACAGGCAATCATATCGGTGCAGGCAGTCCCCTGCATCGCCTCGAAGGATCCGGGTTTCTGGTGTACGCCCCAATCGCTGGCTCCGGCAATGAACATTGACGGAATGTCGATAGTCAGGCCGCTGAAAGTCTGCAATTCTGCGTAATCAGCGCCATTGGTACCACAGCGATACCAGTTGAGCCCTCCCTGAAAACCGGTTCTGGAAAACGCGTCGGCATAGACCGCCAATTCATCGTCGGTCAGCCAGCGATGATCGCGGGTAAACGCCTCATCGGGCATTTCCGGCGCGACGGTCTCTGCCATGCCAGCCGATTCATGCATGACATAATACAGCGGCAGCTGGCCAAGTTGCCGGGCACTCCATGAATCAAGCGGGTACGGTTTGTTGTCCTGCCAGTCCGCACTTTTATGGTGATAATAAGCACGCATGAACGCAGACACCCCCTGCGGACAATGCTGCATGTTATCGTTCGCTGCGGCGGTTGAGTAATACCACTGATAATGTTTGCGCGGCGGGTCGAGTGCGGCCAGTGCCTGATGATCGATGGTCGCTATACCCGACCCGGCAGCGCCTGCGCCCGGCAATGGAATCGGGGGGGTTCCGGAAAACGGAGCACTCATCAATACCACGGATGAGCACAGGTCAGGGCGGATAACGGCACACCAGGCCGCCACCGACGAGCCAAAATCGTGGCCAACCACACAGGCCGCCTTGGCATGATTAAAGGCAAACAACACTCCTATCGCGTCTCGGACCAGATTGACCAGCCTGAACGAGGCGACATCACCGTCAAAGCGATCATCCGATCCTGTGGTTTGACCATAGCCACGCTGGTCCGGTGCCAGCACATGATAACCGGCACGCGCCAGTGGCAGCATAATATGACGCCAACTGTAAGCCAGCTCAGGAAATCCGTGCAGTAACAGCACACAGGGATCAGTGGGGTCACCTGCCTCCAGCACATGGCAGCTCAGGCCATTGCCGTTGTCTACACGGTGACAGCGGATGGCCGGGTCAAGTGTACCGCTCGGGTACGGAGAATCTATCTGCATAAGGACTCAACGATCAGGTGATTGTTGCTGGCGCTGACTATCATGGATGAGACACTAACCCGCGAGTTGAGCCCTCTGCAAGCCACGGCGCTTATGATCCGGTCTGATCATCATCACGCTTCACCAACGAACGTCGCGCAAGGCGTACAAAAACCGGGGACGTCCGCAGCAAAGAGACAAATCTTTTTCGCGCATCCACCGGTACCGCTGCACGTGCGCGCATTCGCCACAGGGTATACAGCAGCAACGTCAGGTGAACCACACTGGTGTAACTGAACAACGCTTGCGGCCCGGCCACTCGAATCAACATGGCCGAGACCACTGGACCTGCCATCGCACCAAGCGAAAAGAAGAAAGTGAGCCCCGCCGCCACCATGACATAATCACCATCACTGGCATGATCGTTAGCGTGTGCGGCGGACAGAGAATACAGCGGTAGCGCAAACGCCCCAAAGCAAAATATACCGATGTAATTAAGCAAGGCAGAATCACCGGCTGTAGTGGCTAGATAGAAACCGGCCAGACAGGCGCCCGCAGTCGCCAGTAACAATGCGATACGACGATCAACTCGATCCGACAACATGCCAAGGGGATACTGCAGCACCGCACCACCGACAATGCCAGCGCTCATGAATGTTGCAACGCTGGATATCGACAAGCCGATGCTCTGCGCATACAAGGGGCCGACCAAACGAAACGAACTGTTAGTCAGCCCTATCGACATACAACCGACACAAGCAACCGGAGACAAGCGCCACAAGGGTCGCAAATCAAACGTAAAGGTTGCTGGTGGCCGGGGATTAGAACGGTCCGCCAGCGATACCGGCACCAGAGACATCGCCGTCATGATCGCCATTATGGCAAACAATATAAAGCCACCAGCGCCAAACAGCGGCAATAGAAACTGCGCACCGGTGACGGCAGCCAGATCGATCAGCCGGTACAGAGACAGCACGCGGGCACGATCCCGGTTGGCGACACCGGAATTTATCCAACTCTCGACTGTGGTAAACAACCCGGAAAAGCAAAACCCCAGAACCAAACGCAGACCAATCCACACCCAGGCATCAATCACCATCACCAACAATAACGTGGCACTGGCGGCAATCGCCGCCAATGCCGAGAAGGTGCGAATATGCCCGACGGATCGCAGCATGCGCGGCACCATGATGCACCCAACCATAAACCCCAGATAATAGGAGGTTCCCATAAAGCCGATCATCCCGTTGGAGATACCTTCGGCTGCACCACGCACGGCGATCAGTGTACCTTGCAAGCCATTACCGGCGAGTAGAATACCGGCCGCCAGCAACAGCGGAACCAGCATGCGCAATGTCATTTGCGTCGGTTTATCGTTGACCCCTGCAGAAGGCTTTGAAGAAGTAATAAGAGCACCCGGGTGTTAACTACAACAAGTGGCAAGCTACCGGCTGACCGTAAAGTGAAATGGCCAGGTCGGTGCACTGACGATCATTTATAGCAGTCTGGCATTTCGTTGGCTATTTACGGAGAACAAGGTATTCTGCATGGCAATGCTCACACTTGTACCCTTCTATATAGCCGGCGGCCCATGACAGAACCAGCACTGAACTTCACCCGCGAAGAATATACAAAGCGCGTGGCAAAAACACGTATGGCGATGGAGCAACGGGGCGTGGAGTTGATCATCGTCACTGATCCTTCGAACATGAGCTGGCTAACCGGCTATGACGGGTGGTCTTTTTACACGCATCAATCGGTTTTGCTTGGTCTGCACGGAGAGCCGGTCTGGTGGGGACGCGGTATGGACTCCCTCGGCGCACGTCGGACTGTCACCATGCAGCACGACAACATCATCGGTTATGACGACAGCTACGTGCAGAATCCCGCTAAACATCCGATGGAAACACTGGCCAGCCTGATCACGCAACGCGGCTGGTCAATGGCACGGATCGGGGTCGAACTCGACAACTATTATTACTCCGCGGCAGCACACGCAACGCTGCAGGCTGGACTGCCGCAAGCACACTTTGAAGACACCACTGGCCTCGTCAACTGGCAACGAGCCGTTAAAAGCGACACCGAGATTCTATACATGCGACGCGCTGCGCGCATCGTTGAAAATATGCATCAGCTGATCGCTGAAAATGCCAGACCCGGGCTGCCAAAAAACACCCTGATCGCCGACATCTACCACACAGCAATCACTGGCGCGGACGGTCACTGGGGCGACTACCCGGCCATTGTACCAATGGCACCCTCGGGCATCGACGCCACCGCTCCGCATCTGACCTGGGACGACCGTCCTCTGCAGGCCAATGAAAGCACCTTCTTTGAAATCGCCGGCGTGCACCGGCGCTACCATTGCCCGCAATCACGCACGGTATACCTTGGCAAACCACCGGGTAAATTTATCGACGCCGAGAAAGCGGTGATAGAAGGTATCGAGGCGGGACTCGCACAGGCAAAGCCCGGCAATTTATGCGAAGACATCGCCAACGCATTCAACAGCACACTGAACAGCCTCGGCTTTGAAAAAGACAGTCGCTGTGGCTACGCTATCGGTTTATCTTATCCACCCGACTGGGGTGAGCGCACGATGTCCTTCAGACGCGGTGACAAAACCGTATTGCAACCCGGTATGACATTTCACTTCATGCCGGCACTCTGGCTGGACGACAGCGGCCTGGAAATCACAGAATCTATCTTGATTACCGATCAGGGTGTTGAATGCCTGTGCGATACGCCTCGGGAGCTGACGGTGATTGACTAACGCGCCGTCAATCGATCAGCCGCGAAAAAAAATAAAAGCGGTGCCCGGCATTGACGGCGGCACCGGGCAAGAGCCCCTCTATCTATCCCAGTCGGGGTAGAGCGCAGGCAATGCCGGCGCGGGTTTGCTATCCAAAGCACGCAATCGCTTCAACGCCGCTAGAAACTGCCTGCGATCAAAACCCTCAGCCCGCCCAAAGGCGGCCGCATCCAGCGCCAGTATTTGCGCGCGCAAGCGAGGGTCGATCTGTGCTAGTTGCTCTAGCTGACGTATTGACCGCTGCGGCCATCGACTCCCGGCCCACACCAGAACCGCCGCTCTGACCTGCGCATACTGTTGAGTCGACGGCTTACTTGCATTGATCGAACGCCGGCACTCTCGCCAGGCGCGCCGCTCGGTCAGTGTGGCCACTTTTTGGTTGCCACCGCGCAACTGCCGCAAGCGCCGCCACAACAAAGCGCTAGTGACCACGGACACCACAGCGATAGCAGCCAGCAACAACAACCCGGCCTGATACCACTGCCGCGGCCACAAGTAATCTGCTATCAGCTGATCGGCCTCAGTAAACTGAAATTGCGCAGCCGGCAGAGTTGCCTGTCGCCACCGGCCGGCATTGATATCCCACCAGTCGATGGCTTGCAGCTGAAAAGCATAGAGACCTTCTTCGGGGGCTATAACAGACGTCAACTGGCGACGGACACCAGTCACTCCTGCCCTGGATATTGCCGATTCTAGCTCCGCTGCAAGCGGATACAGCCGTGCTGTTCCATCGGACTGCAGCAGCGCGGCCGGTATCGCCGCCGGGTGCTGACCGCGCACTGAGATGGTCAGTTCATGTGTGACCGGCTCGCCTGCGCGAACACTGGCTGACGGATTCGACCAACGGGACTGAATACTGACGTCCTCTGCAGCAAACCAGATCCGGCCACCACCCGGCGGTGGCGTTTTGATCTCCAGTTGCAGCGCAAGGCTTGCGGCGGATAGCTCGGGGTTACCTGTTTTACCATCACTGCGCTGGCTCGGCACCGGCAGTAAAGCCTGATAACGTAACGGTGGTATTTCAATCATCGTTGCGGATCTGGCAAACAACGCAAAAACCCGCGTGATCACCTTGTAGGCAACTGCGTTTTCGACAACCTCTGTCTCAGATTTATGCAATGAGACAATTTCAACACCGTCAATCGATGGCTCTTCGCCGGTAAGACCAAACGCGCTTTGCAGTATCTTTATTTCAAGTGTCAGCAGAACCTGTTCGTGGACAAACGCCAGCGGACGATCAGCGCGCAAGGTGACAGACAACTCCGCTGCCCGCAGCCCTGCACCACTAATCAGCATCAGCATGCACAGCAACGCCAAACGCAGCATCAGTAGCGCTCCAGCACAGCATCCGGCGGGATGTTACCGGAAGCACGCCGGATCTGCGCCTGGTAGTGAAATTTCCGTCGCATATACCCACCGGGATCCTGCGGCAAATTTCGCAACCATTGCTCACTGTAGGGGTTCAACACCGAACTGCCGTTGCCTTCCGGCACGGCAACGCTGATACCGGTATCGACGCCGGGCTGATCCGGTGCCGGAAATTCAGCACCGTTATCGTTGTCTGCGACCGTGGCGTCATCAGCCAGCTTGCCATCGTCAACGGATTCATCAGCCTTGGCCGCCCGGCCACCATCCGACAAACTGGATTGATCGAGGGTTTGCGACTGTCCGGCAGAGCCGCCTACTTGCAACTGCTCTGCGGCAGAGGCCGGCGCTGCAGGTGCTTCGGAATCGGCGCTGCTGACACTGGTTTCAGCATCACCGGAACCGCGTTGATTTTCCTGTTGATCTGATTCGACGTCCTGCTGCGCCAACAGCGACTTGAGCAACGCCAGATTAAACGCCGCATCCCTGTGCTTAACGTCAATCGATATCGCAATACGATAAGCCTCTATTGCAGCGTCGGTATTGCCATCCAGTGCATAGGCATTGCCCATATTATAAAACGCATCAGCATTGATATCCGTGTTAAAGAGTTCTGCAGCACGCTGGTATTCTGCATTGTTGTAGCGTGCAACGGCCTGCCATTGCAGCGAGGAAAATAGCTCAGCGGCGCGTGCTGCATCACCGTTTGCCAACGCCAGTGCAGCCTGCTGGTCCGGTGTCGACCATAGATCCCGCCAGCCACCGGCGAATGCCTGTGGCGGCAAAAACGCAATAATTACAAACAACCACAACACATTGCGTCGGAAACCAAATGCACCCATCACAAGCAAAACAGGAAGCAGCCAGTAACCAGAGTCAGAGCGCTGATCAAACTGACCGGCATCTTCCAGCAAACGGATACTCGACGGCAACAGCGGTAATGAGGTCAGCGCATCTATATCTGCGCTATCTGTTGTGATCACACTGTATTTGCCGCCCGACTGGCGCGCCAGTGCTTTGAGGCCTGTACTGTCCGGCCTGTCGATACGCGGCTGACCGTTGTCATCGAGCAGGTATTTGCCATCGGTATCCGGCACCGGTGCGCCAACGGCTGTGGCTACCTGCAATATCGACAAGCGTGATCCCTGCAACAGGCCGGTAATCACAGGCAACGCCTCCGCGTCAACGCCGTCGGTAATCATCACGATATCACCACGCGAAAGATCAGCTCCTTTAAACAGCGACAACGCCATCGCAACCGCCGCCTCGGGATGGCTTCCGGCCAGCGGCATGATAGATGGTTCCAGTATCGGCACCAGTGCTTCGATAACCCGGGTATCGTCAGTCAGCGGTGCGACCAGATGAGCATCACCTGCATAGGCAATCAATGCTGTTTCACCATCGTGGCGACTGCGTAACAGGTCAGTCAGCTTTAAGCGTGCACGCACTAATCGACTGGGCTGTAGATCTTCAGCCAGCATAGACGGCGAGAGATCAAGTAGTACTACTGTTCCCTGCCGGTTATAGCCCTGCTGCTGGTCTTCCTGCCACACGGGACCCGCCAGCGCCAAACAGGTAAGCACCAGTATAAGCGCGACCCAGACCACGGGTATCAGTCGGCTTGATCCGGACTCTATACGCAACGCCTGCCGCATGTCAGAGCGAATCGCGCCGGCAAAACCCGCGCTCAGGGACAGTCGACAAAGCCACCACAGCAATAGCAGTAACACCGGAATCGCCAGCAGCCACACAGGCCTTAGAAAGTAGTCGCCTAATACCGTCACAATAAAGTACCGCGGGTTCGCCACAGAATAACGACAAACAACAACAGCGCAATCGTTAACGGCCAATGATATAGATTTTTTCGAGGCCGGACAGTCTGTGGTTCAGGCATTGGTTCGAGCTCGTCGATCACCGCATAGATCGCGGCGAGATCCGCCGGATCTCTGGCTCTGAAATAGCGCCCCCCGGTCTGCCCGGCAACAATCTGCAAAGTCGCCTCATCGAGATCTTTGGATGGATTGATGCGGCGGGTTGCACCAGTGTTGTCAGTCACACTCAGGCTATCTGCACCAACCCCGATTGTGTGAATTTTAATCTTTGCCTCACGTGCGATATCCAGCGCCTGGCGCGGATCACTGCCCGAGGTATTGGCACCATCAGTCAGTAGAACCAGCACACGGCTTTGACCCGGGCGACTGCGCAATACCGAAATTGCCTTGCCAATGGCATCTCCGATTGCCGTTGACGACCCGGCAAACCCGGGTAACGCTTCCATCAGTTGCACTGTCACGGCGCGCCGGTCAAATGTCAGCGGTGTTTGCAGATAAGCGCGCTGGCCAAACAGAATCAATCCCATCCGGTCTCCGCGACGTTGCTCTATAAATTCACTGGCGACCTGCTTGATGGCAGCCATGCGAGTAATAAACGCATCCTGCGAAGGCATATCATCGATACGCATGCTGTCGGATATATCCACCGCCAACAGCAGATCCCGTCCGCTGTTAACCACACTGACGGGCTCACCGAACCAGACCGGTCGCAGCGCCGCCAGTACCAGGCAACACCAGCACAGCAGCGCTGCAAGCGCAGTAAATTTAGCGGGTGCCGCTGACGACTGTGCGGCAGCCGCCTGATGTAATTGATGATAAAACGGCACGCGCAGTACCGTCAGTGATTTCTGCCGCGCAGGTATCCAGCGCCGCAGCAGCCATGGCAATGGAAGCACGATCAGCAACCACGGCCATTGCCAGCTAAGCATCACCGTCACCGAGACCACGCAACCACAGTTGCAATTCACCATGCACAAGCGGGATATCAACATCAGGGTCAGGCCGGTAACAATCGACCGCCAGTGCACCGGCAACCGGCGCACTGAACTGATGCTTTGATACCGAGGCGAGCCAGGCGGTCCAGGGATCTCCGGACAAACGTGACACCAGCGTCCTGCCGTGTGTCCGCACCGCCATTACTTTTAGCAAACGGTTAACACAACCAAGGTAGGCACGGGTATCACCGTCGTTCTGCCACCTTTGCATAGCATCATGCAACTCACTCGATAGCAGCGAACTCAGCGTAGTTTGACGGCGACGGCTAAAAAACCACCCCGCAGATATTGCCAGCAGCACAAACAGTGTCAACAGCAGCAACCACCAGCCCGCAGCCAAAGGCCACCAGTGCGACACGGGCTCAGGTAAATGCAGGCCACGCATCTGCTGAGCAAACTGTTCTAGAGTATCCGCCTCAGCCACGGGCAACTACCCCACCGCCAATCGCTGACTGTAGCTCATCGATCAACAGACGATCACCTGTCAGCTGCAGCACCGCAGCTGCATGTTGGTCGGCAAGTGCCTGTAAACGCTGGTCGGCCAGCTGCACTGATTGCCGATAGGCAGTTTGCGTTCGGCGATCAACAGTTACCTGCGTCATGTGGTGTCCGGTGCCAATACCCAGCCGCCCTTTCACTGCCATTTGTTCCTGCAGTGGATCACTAATGCGCACCAGCAGGACGGTGGCACGGCGGCACAATGAAGTTAGCAAGGCAGCAGTACCGTCATCAAGAGAAGAAAAATCACTGATCACTGCGACCACTGACCCGCTGCGAGCTCTCTGCAGACACTGCTCAAGGATGTCGTTCAAGGTAACCTCACCGCGACTGGTAACCCGTAACTGCCGGTTGGCCAGAACGATCTGCTGCAGCAGAGCCAACACAGCACGGCGGTCGTTTTTATCGCGCACTCCGGTGATTTTTTGTCCCGCCACCACGCCGCCCACACGCCCGCCCAGAGCAAGCGCCGACCAGGCAAGCAATGCCGCGCAGTGCGCCGCTGTGACCGATTTAAACCGAACCTCAGAACCGAAGAACATAGACGGGGTTTGATCTACCGCAAACAGATATTGTTGCTCGCGGTCTTCACTGAACAGCTTGGTGATGGTGCGACCACTGCGCGCCGTGACCCGCCAGTCTATAGAGCGCACATCATCACCCGCCTGGTAGGGCCGCAACTCGTCAAACTCCAGACCCTGACCTCGTTGCCGTGATCTGCGCGCGCCGGCGGTATGGCCTGAGATCAGACCAGCCAGGCCATTGCGCAGCACCAGGCCGGAACGGCGAAGACCTACCAGTTCTTCAAGCGACACATAAATACCGCCCGCGGCAGCGTGGTGATTAATCGTCACCACTGTGGCACCGCCTGCTTCAAGCCACCGGCACCAGATCAAGCAGTTGATCGATGATCCAATCGACATCAATGCCTCGCGCTTCAGCGGCAAAGCTCAACACCAACCGGTGGCGCAGACAATCGTGAGCATACGCCTGGATATCGTCCGGAGTAACGTAATCGCGACCCAGCAACCAGGCCCGGGCGCGGGCGCAACGATCCAGCGCAATGGTGGCCCGCGGGCTTGCACCATACTGAATCAGATTGGCCAGTTCTTCGTTATATGCCTGGGGTCGACGCGTACTCAACACCAATTGCACCAGATACTCCTGCACCGGCTCACTCATGTGAATACGCATGACCTGTTCACGGGCAGTGCTTACCTGCAACTCTGTCAATTGCGGCTCGAGCTCCGCATGCGAGGGATGCAATACCTCGTCACGCGCCAGCTCCAGGATGGCATTTTCAGATCGGGCATCCGGCCAGTCTATGTTCAACTGCAATAAAAACCGATCCAACTGTGCCTCGGGCAGCCGGTAAGTGCCTTCCTGTTCGATAGGATTTTGCGTTGCCATTACCATAAACAACCGGGGCAAAGCATAGGTCTGTCCGGCGACACTGACCTGTCGTTCGGCCATCGCCTCGAGTAGGGCGGATTGTACTTTGGCCGGGGAGCGATTGATTTCATCCGCCAGAATCAGCTGATTAAAGACCGGACCGGGCAGAAATTCGAAGTCCCCGGTTTCCGGGCGATATATCTCACTGCCGGTGATATCAGCAGGCAGTAGATCCGGGGTGAACTGAATGCGCTGAAAAGCAGCATCCAGCAAACCGGCGAGCGTTTTTACGGCGCGCGTTTTGGCCAGCCCCGGCGCTCCTTCAACCAGGAGATGCCCATCCGCAAGCAGCACAACCAGCAGCCGCTGCACCAGCCCTGATTGCCCGATCACACGCCTGCCAAGTTCAGCCTCCAGGGCCTGAAATTCTTTTAGCACATCTCCTCCGCGCTTCTCTGCCCCTGATGCAGTGTTCGCTACTGCAGGCGATATTATGAACTGCCCACCACAGACCTTTTTTATTTTTTTTGGGGCACCGGCACAGTTAACGACAGGTGCTGCATGAAACGGCAGCAACTTCACGCGGGGATTGATCAACTGAGGGGCTGACGTTGCCTATAAACCGGCAGGCTGTCTCCGGAAAATGTGGTAATGGGCTAATGACACCAATAACTCCCGCTTATCAGGATAAAACCAAATCAACGGCACCGTTATTTAAAAACGGCAAGTGCAGCCAGCTTAAAACCGGCCCTGCGCCCTATTATCCACGGCGGGCCACTTTGGTTAGTAAATTGCTAACATTCGTCAGATAAGGCGAATTCAGATGATAAAGCACCCCGGTATTAACCCCGTCACAGGTTAAACCCTCGTTTAGACTTGTAGATTGGCCGTTTATCACTATAATGCATGTTTTACCGAATCGCTCGGATCGGCAAATGAGCTCCAAAGCTTTGCCGGCAGCTCTACAACGTCATTGCGCTTAGCGACAGACATCGACAGGCTAACAACAATCTTGCTCAAAACCTCTACGGTTCCCAATCGCGCCATTTGCGATTGCTCAGGTTTACCGGCGCATAGTTAAACCGGATTCACTGAAACCAGAAATTCCAACAACCGTCTATGTGATCTACCACTTCAAACAGATTAAAACGGACGCCTGCAGCGGGAGCGGCGGCCTACGGCATAAATATTTTTGCCCGCAAACTTCAAATGCACAATACACCAGAGAGACACTTGTGTGAGTCAAACGACAGACGATATTCAACTACAGGTATGGAAGGACCTGGCACTAAGCAAACAACTTCTAGCCAACGAGATTATCAAGGCACTCGATCTTGACACCACGTGCTCTGCAGCAGACCTTAAAAATTCGCTCAACAAGCTGATTGACCGTGCAAAGCACGCCGATGAGAGCATTCGTGAATCAAGACAGCGCGCCGATGCTGCCATTACCGAGCTCAGAACAGAATTAAAACTGGTTGAGAAGGCACGTGCAGCGGCAGTAGGGGCCATTGATCAGGCAACTGCAGACCGTGAATCGGCGGAAAAAGCGCTGGTAGTCGGCCGTGAGACTAACGCCGAATCACTAAAGAAAGCCAAAGAAGAAGTAGCGCGCAAAGACCGTGAGCTTAAGGCCATCAACACGGCGCTGGCCGATACGCCCGATAACGTCGTCAAAAAGCTTAAAACACTGAAAAAGCAAAAGCTTGATGAAAACACGGCGCGCAAAGCTGCCGAGAGTTCTGTAAGAACCCTGAAGAAAGAAAAGAAAGAGATTCAGGAGAAACTCGACGAGCGCAAAACACTGCTTGAGCAAAGTGCCAAGCTGGTCGAGCAATATCGTGAGCTTCGAACCGTCGCCAGCGACAACCTCGAAAAACTCAAAGCTGCAGCAGCGGATGACGCCACCGATTTACCCGAGCAGGACGATAAACTGCTTGAGGGGATCGAAATGGCAGCTACCGTCGAGAAAGACGACTAGACACGTCATCTCTAACAGACCGTTAGCTCTGTAACGGTCTGTACCTACCGCTGTCTGCCGACACTCCGGATCGCAGCGGTTCTTCTGGCCGCTTGCCATTGTGCTCTGCCCCCGCCCCCATTTTTTTTAAACGCTTGCTCTTTGCACTGCCGTACTTTTGTTCAGAAGATACTGGCTCTCTTAATGAGAATGAGCATTTGTTATCCCTGACTGAACTGCCGGCTGCATGCCTGTGCCGCTGATGATTTGTGACTTCAGATTGCCGTGGTCAGCGCATAGGCGCTCAGTTGTTCTTAAGTAACTACCTGTGGTCGGCAAAGATTGCGTGCCTGAGTGGTACGCAGTAGCGCTTGTTTCTGGATGGGAACTGGCT
>CALKXD010000167.1 GCA_938003855.1 uncultured Granulosicoccaceae bacterium
ACGTTTATTCTGCCAACTCATATTATTGAAATTCACGGCATACATATCACACATAACACGATGCCGCCGCTCAGCAAGCACATTGTATTTCCGGCTTAAGGATGTTCGAAGTATTTTATCCCGGGCTTTCCACAGGTTTACGGAATCTACTACATCGCACTGTGCCACCGCATTGCGTGTGTGCTCCTGCCAGTCATCCCCTGCAGCGCGAATCGCGGCATCTGTTGCCGGGGTGCTGACCAAACCGGCTACCGCCGCGCGAGTTAATGAGTTATCAAGATCTTTCAGCCCACCAATCGCCCGATCAGCTGCATACGCGGCAGGATCCTTCCCCACCTTTTCGATTTCCATCGCGATATCCTGAACACTCACACTACTATCGACCCCATCGTTGCCGCTAATACTGTTATCCCATATCGCGGCTGACCCTTTGGTGAGCAGCGAACCAGCCAATTCTGCCAGTGCGATGCCATCCGCAGCGTGTCCCGACACTTTATCGATTGCCGCATTGGTTGTTTTGATCTCAGACTCCAGCCTTCCCGACAACCCGACCAAAGACTTCGTTGCACATTTCAACGGTGCGATCAAACCCTTTACCGAGCTGACAACTAAATTGGAACCGACCTGTCCAACCACTCCTCCAAGCACAGAACTACTGGTACCCTTTAGGCCGGATAACTCCTCAAGGCATTTTTTGGCGTTACTTATAGCTGACACAGGATGTCGGATATCCACACCGGCGAGCTCTCTGCAATTTTTTACGATATCACCTGCCACAACATCGAAACACTGAGTCACAGGCACTCGAACCAGATCCATGATCTTGTCAGAGGTATCACGACAGGCCCCAAAACTCTGCGTTTGCTGCAGCGACTCGTTCAACAGCGATTGACTCAATTGCCTAACCGAGCGGAGTTGATCCTCAAGTTCAAGACCCACTGTACCTGTGGTAGTCATACGCCACATTGTTGAGTTCGGGGTAATCTGCGCGTTGGAGCTTGTGGTTGCTGACGCCAAAATCACAGCTAACAGCGTATTGAGAGCCCGCGCTCCACCCCTCCCGCACTTGGCCACGTTGATGTGACGATCAGACCGTCGGTGGAAAAACGTGTGCAGATCCACCTCGTGCATTAACAAAATCCTTTTTAATATCCGCTTCATAACTCGATTGGCTACCTGGTTAACTCCAGAGAACGGCGTACAGCTACTAGCGTTGAATCATGTTTATAGTCGCATCAATTCGGTTTGCCGAGACATTGTAAGGATCAATCTTAAAAGACTTAAACCTCTTCCGGGCAAGCTGCAAAGCAATGACACTGGTATTAGCACCACCCGACAACTGCAATTCAGCAATACCATCGTTGTAATTAGCCAACTCAACCTCACCATCGCTGAACTCGCTTTGCATAAACTCGATAATAAAATTCAGGTGCTGGAATGACTTAAGACCACTGATGTGCACTACCTTGCCGCGGGTATTGGAATCATCAGTGGACACCAGCAACGCACTCAGAGAAGAGCTCAGTTGCGCAAAAGCCTTGTCACTAGCCTCCTCTATCGCAAGTATTCCACCCTGTACTTCATCAAGGTGCGGCTTTGCCGCACTGGCCCCCCCACCACCAAGCACACGACCATCACTGGTTCTGATGAGTTTGACATTTACCGCCGCCTGGAGTGACTTCATCTGCGTATTGAAGAGTTCTCCCCCGGCAGGCCGGCTGGTCGCCGTGCCCGTAATCAGATACTGCGCATCGTGCTTCAAAGCCACTTGTCGCGCCGCGTTCTCATCACCCTGAAGAATCAGGGCAGCGCGTTGCCGGTCAGCATTTTCACGAATTGTGGCGGTATCAACAACAGAGAAGCCCATTGTCACCAACTGACGGTTAAAACTATTGTCAGCACTTCCCGGTTGCTCAAATCCACTGCCATAGCTGCGAATCTTTTCAACAATAATGACCGCTATGGACGGATTGCTGGCTGAATATACTGTCGGTACCATCAGCATGCAAAGGCCCAGCGTGCAGCACAACCTGACCACAAGCTCATTCATAACGAACGATATCGCCTCTTTTCAATTGCTTGCCCGCGCAATCGCTGCCAAGGTTCGCTATCGAAAATTTGTCTTTCACTGAATTAACCGACACCTGACAGAGAAACTCCTCGTCAGTTCCCAAGTTGAAACCTGTGTCAGGATCAATTAGCGGCTCACCTTTGGCGTAGACATACATAATGTCATTGCGATTTATATTGGCACTGGCCCCACGGTTGATGAATGTACGTCTGCCGTCGGCTTTTATCACAGTTCCCTGCCAGGGAATCTGAACCGCCTGCGCCTCAATAAATCCCATCACTTCAGTTATCGCAGAGCGCACTGCCTGGCCGATGGCAGTACTTGAAAACCCTGACACTCCGATATTGAGGTTGTCGATGCTGCTGTTAAGTGTTGAGGATATACCCGCACCGGTCGACTTTGCTGTGGCGCTGGCAGAATAAGACGCATAGATCTGACCGGTCGCGTTATCAATTATTCTGACATCAATAGCCAGATAGGCTGAACTTGCTTTTGAAGCCAGCTTGCCGAGATCCCACCCCAGTGAAATGCCACCACCACCTGCCTTCGGGTTGAATTCAGTGACAGCACCTTTAACAAAAAACTGTGCGCCCGCCAACCCACCGGCTTTAACCCCGGTTTCCTGATTGACAAGGCCTGTCATGGCGAGCTCCTGCTCTTTGACAATATCCTGTATAAGTGCACGCTCTATAACGACAAAGCGGCCGGAATTCACCAACGCTGTGGTCAATATTTCCGTCATACCCTCACCGAGCGCCGAGCTGGCTGCACCATAGCCTTTGACTTTATTATCGAAAGGCAACACCGCAACCACGTGCTTGGGGCCACCAAATGTTCCTTTCGAATTCTCCTGTGCAGCCATCCCCGCCGAGCTCGACCCGATAAGCAAGATGGCAAATCCCATCCACACACTTACAACGCTAGTACGTAAACCACACCCTGGTTTTCTCAAGCTTGTCATCCATTTTCAGTTTTCGGTATGCCCCACCGTAAGCGCAAACCATATAATTATTCCATGACCTGATTCGCGTATTTGTGTGAAGCCATCGCTATCAGGCAAATGAATATTGTACTCAGGCAGGCACCACCACCATTTTGTTCATTTTTCAACCAACAAGGCATTTGTGCAGATCTTCCTACGCGATCCGTTCTAGATCTACAGTAACCGTCATACACTCAATTACAATAGGTGTTTACAACGATTGACAACAGTGATCGTTTACGCTACCAATCAGCAATCTAGCGCGATTTAAAAATTCCCGTACTGTTCACAACATTTCAAGCGCGATTTAACAAACAATATACAAGGATTGGCTTGCATCAAAATACAAGTCAGCGTGCAACAGTCAGACTCGCTTCGGTTAGTTAGACCACAGATGTGACATCTGCATATTCTAGACAGGAGTCGTTATGGATAAAAAAATCCCGCGCCGGGCACAATATTTTTTCGGGATCCACTGGTGGTAGGACGCATCTCCCGGCAAGGGAAAGCCCTTGATCCCGAGGCTGTATCGCGACCAGATGGTGCACAGCACTCCATCATCAACCTTTTGTTTCTATTATTAATCGGCAGTACTGCTGTTCAGGCACGCGGCATCATTCCCGAACGCATTACACTTGATGAAGCCATCACAATCGCCTTGCTGAAAAATCCCGAATTGCAAGTCGCCACTGCACAGACAGGCCTTGGGAAATTTGCTGTTGAACGCGCAAACAACGAGTTCGCGACCCGGCTCGCACCAGTCGTGTCACTTCAGTCCGATAAAGGCACGACCTCGCAGTCTGTCGGTTTCTCAGCCTCGCGGCTGCTGCACTCAGGCGCACGGATTAATGTCGATCTACTGGACCTGCGCGACGACCAGATCAGCGGCTCAACCGGCAGTGTCAGGGTTCAAGTCACCCAACCGCTATTCAGGCGATTTGGCAAAGAAACAACCGAGGGTGCCTTGACCACCGCTCAGTATCAATTGCTCAGCGGTCAGCGTCAATTACATCTGGCCAGAATCAATACAGCCATGTCTGTGATTACCACCTACCAGTCCATTATCCGCCAACAGCAGTTCCTGGCTGAACACCAGCGCGCCATCGAGCGCGCGCAGAATCTTCTGCGTACCGTACACACACAGGAGCAAGTCGGTCGAACAACACAAAGCGACAAGCTCCGCGCCAATCTGCAATTGAGTCAGGCGAGGCTTCGCGCCACGACCGCTGCCGATACCCTGGAGTTTTTGCGATATGACTTCAGCCAGCTACTTGGCGTTACAGACATCGGCGACACAGAGCCGCTTGAAAAACAGATTTCTGTTCCAATTCAACAGGATGCAAAATCTGCAATAGCAACAGCACTGGAAAACCGCGTTGACCATGCACAGGCACATCACGATCTGGCCGAGGCCAAACGCATGCTTCACCTCTCCCGGCGTCAGCGTCTTCCAGATCTTGAGTTAACCGCAAGCTATGAACAACCATTGTATGGCAATGACGGCGCTGACTCCGATGACGATGGCAGAACATTTATCGGCATACGTGCATCATCATCATTCACTCGTCATGCCGAGCGTACCAACAAAGCCGAAGCGCTTGCCACAGTGCAGCAAAAACAACTCGAATTACAACAATCCAGACGCCGCCTGGAAAGAGACGTTATGGCTGCCCTCAACAACCTTAAACGGACAGAGAACGAAGTCCGCAATGCCAGCCAAATTGCCTTATACGCCAGCCGACAACTTGATGCCAATGGCAAATTGCTAGACGTCGGCCGGTCAGACAGCCTGCAAACTGCTGATGTAGAAACCACCTACAACGACGCCTTAACTGCCAGCATCATCGCCAGATCAGATCTCGTCTCTGCCTATTATCAGCTGCTGAATGCCACCGGCAAACTGGTCACCGCCCCCAGGGAACTATTAGTAAGCAGGCAGTACTACAGACAATGAGATTCAACGCAACTTTAACTTTTGCCATTGTTGCTCTTGCGTGCGCCGGTGTTTTCGCGTTTTCCCTGAACACCGATGCCAACAATGCTGACAATACCAACCCACCCGTTCACACGTTATCACCAGGCCAGCTACAGGAATGGGTAACGCTGAAAGGAGAAATCCAGGCTCACTCGGTGATCACGGTTGCATCACGCAATAATCGCGAAGCCGTATTGATCGAACTGGTGGCAGAGGGAACAGGTGTCTCTAAAGGCGATGTACTGGCACGCCTCGACTCACGGGATCTAGAGCGTCAGCTGCACAGCCTTAAGCGCGAGGTACAACTGGCCAAAAACACTATTCTCGAATTGACTCAGGCAACACAGCCGCTGCAAATTGCCGAACTGCAAGTAGCAATTGCAGAGACCAACAGCGCATTAGCCACTAAAGCCGCCTACCTGCGGGACAGTGAATTACTGGCTCGCGACAACTTAATCACCGACCTGGAAGTAAACCGGACACGCGACGAAATCAATCTGCTTCAGGCAAAGCACAACGCGTTACTGGAAAGGCTCGCCATTACACGGGATCACTTGCAACCCGCTCGACTGGAGGCTGCCAACACCAAGCTGGCGTCGGCAATCCACGAGCTCGCAGAAACAACAGCCGATATCGATCAATCACAAATTCTTGCACCGGGAAACGGTGTGGTGTGGTACAAACCGCTACCCGTCGGCGGCGACTTTCGCAACGCGCGGGTCGGCGATTCTATCTACCCTAACCAACCATTTTTAATTATCCCCGATATGTCTAAAATGGTAGTGCAGCTCCTGGCACCGGAAACAGATATCGGTAAAATCACTAAGGGATCAGCTGTGATCGTCAAGCCAATGGCCTACCCTGCAATGACACTGCGTGGCGCAGTTTCGAGAGTAGGTCGTGTGACACAACAAAAACCGGGGCATCCGGTGTGGCAGCGTTTTTTCCCCGTTACCGTTGAAATCAGCAACGCGCCACCTGAGTTACTCCCCGGACTCTCTGTCACGAGCCATTTGCTGTCCTACCATAGTGATGACTCACTGCTCCTTCCACGCAGTGCGGTCGAATGGCGAGACAACCTACCCTATGTCAGGCTTGTCGGCAAAAAAGGTCGGATCATAGAGACTCCGGTCACCCTGGGGCACGCTGACGATTTGCACTTTGAAGTAACCAGTGGCCTGGAGCCCGGCTCCAGAGTAGTTCTCTAATGACAGCCGCCCCCACGCCGGCGCTTACCTTTGACAGGGTATCGCATCGCTACAGCACCGATACTACGGTGTTGAGCAATGTCTCGATGCAGATCAATAGCACAGATTTTATTATGGTAACCGGACCGTCGGGTTCCGGGAAATCCACTTTTTTGCAGTTAGGCGCCCTGCTTGAGCAACCCTCTGAAGGTGAAGTCTATTTTCAGCAAAAGGCCGTTTCCAGCCTCGACGATAAAACCCTCTCACAACTGCGTGCAAGTCGTGTTGGCATTATCTTTCAGGCCTATCACTTGCTGCCGCGCTATAGCGTCTTTGAAAACGTACTGTTCGGTTTTCGCTATAGCAAAACCCCTATGGACGAGGCAAGGCAGTTATCTCAAGAGGCAATGCAACTGGCCACCATTGATCACCTGCAGAATAAATCAGCCGGACTGCTGTCCGGCGGTGAGATGCAACGCGTTGCCATTGCCCGCGCCATCGCCAGCAGACCGGATGTGCTATTTGCTGATGAGCCCACCGGCAACCTTGATCGTCGTACGACGGATATGATCATGGCCACCCTGGCCACACTGCATGCCGCAGGCCTGACTATTGTAATGGCCACACACGACGACTCGCTGGTGCCATTCGCAAACAGGCACTACCAGCTCACGGGTCATTCACTACACCGGTCCGATCGCGCCTGCCATGGTGTTTAGCATTGCACAGCTGTGGCGGGACTTCAGGCTGGGTCTGCGAAACCAGTGGTTTATGTCTGCGATGGTGCTGGTGTCTATTGCCACAGGCGCGACCTGCTGTGCATCACTGGTCTCTATCCTGAGAGGCCTGCAAGTACAGGAAGAAGCAATAATCAATTCATTGGGCGCTAATGTATTTGCCGTCAGTAATGCAGCGGTAGCGAAGCAATCATTACTCGATACCGCGACTGTGTCAGCACTGCGTACCCACTTGCCAGAACTCGAAACCAGTGCCCTGAGGTTTGATGTAATCGATGCAAACTCTACCGGAGAACCACTGCATATTGTACAGACCGACAGCGGGCTGGCCTCTATTCAGGGCTGGCGCATGCAACGTGGACGCTTTTTCGATCCACACGATCTGACCTTCAGCACCCGCGTCGTGGTTGTGGGTAGTGCATTTGCAGAGATGTCCGGATGGCATCCCGGTGACTATCTATACATCTCAGATCTCGCCTACCGAATCGTAGGTGTTATTGACTCGCGCGACCTTCAGGACCAACCGTCCGAATTGGGCAACCTGGCCTTCAAACCACGTACCGTGTTTATGCCACTTTCACTGGATAACCACTGGTCTGCCGATATTACCCGCAACCCCGACCGCGTAGACACCCTGATCGTCCGATCAAAATCCACCCGCGCAAGTAGCTTGATGGCCGCACGCGTGCAGAGATTTTTACTCGGCGGCAAAATGTTAAACGAGCAACTGCACTGGGTGACACCAACAACACTGACAAAGGGTATTAAAAAACTCAGACGGGTAATCGGTATAACTCTCGGGTCACTGGCCACCATGTTGTTAGCACTTGCGGCGACCACCTTGACTGCTTCTCTTACCAGCAGTGTACGTGCTCGATTCAGTGAAATAGGTCTCCGTCGCTCGCTCGGTGCGACTCGTCATGCCATCGCCGCATTGTTTGTCATGGAAAGCCTGCTGATCTCAATTTCCGGGGCAGCTCTGGGAATTACCATGACGTTGCTCATCGGTAAATTCATGACCAGTCAGCTCGGGTTTTTAGTCGAAGTAGATCGACACGTTGTATTTATCCCGCTGTTAATCTATTTCTCAATGGGTGTTCTGGCCAGCTACTGGCCGGCGAAGTTCGCCGCTAACCTGTCACCCGCTCTCTGTCTGCGCCAATAGTGCCGAACAATCGACAGGTTAAACACTGCAATCTGACCGGCCTGCAACCTAAAGATCATGAGATTCAGCCCGATACCTTCCAGTGCGTAAGTACTTTCTGACTTTTCATGGTCCGGACACTCCTTAAAGTGTGAACGGCTACAAATCCACGGTGGACTGATCAGCATGAGTTTTACTAAAAACATACAACGCAGCGCCTTGATGAGCGTGTTGGCTGCAAGCCTGATGGCGTGTGATTCAGCCATGCTTTTCGATACCGCACAGCCGACACTGGGTGCAGCGCTCGGAGAGACCTCTGCCAATCTTCTGGGTAATGGCGGCTTTGAATCGCCAATCTCAGTCAATGACTGGGAATCCTGCGCACCCGGCACCGACTTCAGCACCGACGCGACCCCGAGCGATGGTTTGGCAGCCTTGTCGGTGTCAAACGGAAGCTGCCTGTCACAGACGGTGCCGGCTGTGGCTGGTGCTACCTACACATTGAGCTGTGAAGCTTACGAACCTGTCGACCGCTATTCAACGATCACCTTTGGTTTCATCGACGATAGCTCGGCCCCCGTTGAGGTGCAGGAAATCGCTATCGACGGCAGCAGTTACGGCGCTGTCAGCAGCACATTGACAGCCCCCGCATCCGCCGACCGTGCTCAGGTTCTGATCTTCAGCGACGGCGAGGCGGTGGTCGACAACTGCAGCCTGATCAAGCTGGCGGACGCCGTGTTACTGAACGGGGATTTCAGTGAAGATTTATCAGGCTGGCAGGTCTGTGAAAATACCGCCGGCACGGTGTCGGTCATCGATCACCAGCTCGAGCCGGGCAACAAGCAGCTGTCTATCTCCAACGGCGGCTGCGTGTATCAAACCCTCGATGTCAGTGCGCCGATGCAAGTGCGCTCCGACCTGCATTTGTACCTGAGTTGCGATGCACTCACCAGTGACGATGGTTATTCAAGCATCACACTTGGCTACCTCGATGGCAACTCACAGCCACTGAGTGTCAACGAAGTTGCTATCAGTCGCGGCAGCACCAATGGCCTGTTCGAAAGTGATCTGGCCGCTCCAGCGGGCAGCCATTTTGCCGAAGTCGTGATTTACAGTGACGCTTTCACCACGGCTGACAACTGCCAGATCACGCATTAGAGTGGTTTGTACCTGACCGCCAGCCAACGCTGTCTGATTAGGCTAACCGCGAAATGTTTGTCCTGAGCCACCACCGTCGGTGGCTCAGTGGTATCAAGCTGAGCGGTGTATACCTGACCGACAGCCGCGAAGGCCAGTCGGGTATTGCGGACATCATCACCGCGGCGCCTGTCTTGCCCGCCACCGCAGTTGTTGCGGCCCGGCCTACCAGGCCACACCCCGACGGCCCTCTACGCGCCCGCCTCCCTCGCCGCGCGATTAATCACTGACTCGCGGTGCGCAATATACGTAGCCGAAAGCACTAGGATAGCTCCGCCGGCAACCACATAAATATCCAACTGCTCACCGAACAACACAATGCCCGCCACGGTTGCCCAGAGCAACTGCAGGAATGAAATCGGCTGCAGTGCGGTAATCGGTGCGTTTTTGAAAGCCAGTGTCATCGCATAGTGACCAAAAGTGGCAAGCGCCGCAGTCAGCGACAGCAACACGAGTTCGGTCAGATTAGGCGTGACCCAATTCAGTAATGCAAACGGCAACAGGGTGACGGTACAGACAAGAGACAGTGCAGCGACAATCACCATGGGCTCTGCCTTTGCCGTCAGCTTTTTTGTCAGCAGCATCGACACCGCAAACAGAGGTGTGGTGGCCAGTTGAGCTATCTGGCCCAGAGAGATTTCGGTAAACCCCGGACGTAGAATGACCAGCACCCCAAAAAAGCCGACAACCACCGCCACCAGCCGGCGCAGATGTAAAACCTCGCCAAGAAAAATCGCAGCCCCCACAGTAACGACTACGGGTGTCATGTAACTGAGTGCTGTCACCTGTGCGATCGGGATATGCGCCATCGCGTAAAACCAAAGAATCACACCGAACGCATGAGAGACTCCGCGGACACTCATAAGTCCAGGCATTGGCACCTTCACACTCCCTCGCATGATCCTGTAGTACACCGGCAGCAAAAACAATGTGCCAACCAGGTAGCGAATGAAGGCTGACTCAGCTGCCGGGATTCGCGGGCCCACGTAGCGCACGGTTATCGTCACACCAACAAAGCAAAAGCCAGTGATCAACATCCAGAAAATGCCACGGTTTAAAGAAGGGGGAGTCGGTGTGATCAACGCGTGGACAGTCCGGAGAAGAGGATTCAGCGCAGAACTGCGCGCCCCATCATAGACGATTCAGGTACAAATAGTTGCCAGCTTAACTTGCCATTTAATGTCATGACACTTAACATGCGTGCTGAAAACAGATTCAGGACGTTTGTGCAACAGGCCCGACCGACACGCCATACCGTAAAGCTATTGCAACAATATGTAACGTATTGGAATAACAACAGTAATTGAAACATGACAAATAGTTAATTATTAACAACTTAACACCAGTTAGCCTAGTGCAACTCAAAGACTGTCTTTCTCGTACGGCCATAAAGCGCGTAAACTCCACCACCAGTTAACCACTAACTAAGGCTTCAATTAAAAATGCGAATTATTCTCTCCGCCTGCGCCATGCTTGTCGGCGTATCAGCGTGCGACAGCGAAGGAATCGACCGCGCTGACAGCGATGCAACGCCAGTTCAGGTAAGCCAACCTGTGGCCTCCGACGATTCACAGGAATCCGCCACAGGTTCTGACACCCCTACAGGTACTGATACCTCCACAGGTAGTGATACCCCTACAGATACAGATACCGCATCGGATTCTGATGGAAGCTCAGACACCGACAGTGGGTCATCTGACGACAGCATCAATCAATTTGGTGGCAGCGGCTCAAGCGACGGTGGCACTACCGGCGATGACAATATCAACAGCCTCGGCGGCAGTGGCTCCAGCGATGGCGGCGCCAGCACAGGTGACGACAGCAACACTGACCAGCCGGCTAATGACCCAACCACTGACAACGATGCATCACTTTCGACCGAACCGCCATCAAGCGGCACCACTTACGTCAGCACCATGAGCCCAATCCGCTCTGGTGGCCAGCTATGCATCAGCCCGGCCAAAGACGAAAACGGCAACGCACTGATGAACGAACGTGGTAACTGTCCGCTGGTCCAGTTCCATGGCAACCTTGCGTTCGGCGATTTCATCCTCGCCACCAACGCATGGAATTTTTGTGCATCGTCTCTACCCACCTGGGAGCAATGCATTTCCGTCGATGATTCCTCCGGAGCTGTGAAGCCGCGCTGGGACTACGACTGGGGTAACGAATCAGACGTAAACGGTGCTGTGTGGCTGGTGAAATCCTACCCGGAAATCATCTACGGCATCAAATCACCCGGTGAATACTCAGGCTCCTCACTTGCAGAAACACCTGCAGAGACCGGTCTGCCGGGCAAAGTAAGCGAGCTGCCCTACTACAAGATCGATTACTCGTTTTCCAGTGACGAATACCCGACCCGCAGTAAGGAACTCAACGGTCAGACGATCAACGGCGAGCGCAACATTGCGGTGGAATCGTTTTTCCACGAACTTGGTGGTGACTGCGACGTCAACACGCTGGTCCGCAACGGCAGCTCAAGCAACCAGCGCTACGAGATCATGGTTTGGCTCGATAAGGGTCCGGAGAGACTACCAGCAGCGCCCCAGGATTACGTCACCAGCGTGACACTCGATGGCGACACTTACGATGTATACACAAAGCCCTCTGATCAGGAATACATTGCTTTCGTCGCGCAGAACCCTCGTACAACAGGCGAGTTAAACTGGACCACTTTCGTTAACTGGTCACGAACTTACGCGCATCGCGTCAATGAAGAATTCGGCAAAGGCTCAAATACCGTACAGATTCAAGACAGCTGGTGCATGGCGAATATCCTGCTGGGAACCGAAATCTGGTGGGGCGACGGTTATTTCCAGGCCGACGAATGGACCATCCATCGCACCGTCCAGTAAAGTCTCGCTTTAAGTTCCACAAAATAAAAGCCGGCAAATAGCCGGCTTTTTTTATTTCCGTTGATTGCTACTGCGCGACCCTTCCGGGGACACCCGGCACAACGACTCAGGTTAAACTACAGGCTAGAGCCCATCCGGAAACAAGTGCTACTGCGTACCACTCAGGCACGCTCTCTTTTGCCGTCCACAAGTAGTGACTTAAGAACAACTAAGCGCCTGCATGTGGCAGGCAAAACCTCACGCTGCTGAATGATCCTCGCGACGCCCTGTTAGCTACCGCCTGGCTTTTCAGAGAAGTGCTCTTTCTTGTTAGGCACGTCTTTCCACTGCTCGGCATCGTCCGGAACCGTGCCGATTTCGGTGATGTTGGGCCAGACCTCAGCGAACTTGGCGTTTAGCTCCAGCCAGTAGTCGAGCCCGTCGGCAGTATCGTCAACGATCGCATCCACCGGGCACTCCGGCTCGCACACCCCGCAGTCAATGCACTCATCCGGGTGAATCACAAGCATGTTTTCACCCTCGTAGAAGCAGTCGACGGGACACACTTCAACGCAATCCATGTGCTTGCACTTAATACAGCTTTCTACGACGACATACGTCACAGGCAAATCCTCAATAATTAGTGTTTTTGATCGTGGGCAACGACACCCATCGGGCCGTTCGTCGTAACCAGGGTTGCTGGTATACTAACGAATAGCGCTCTCGCCATGCAACCGCCGCCAGTCGAGCCCGACTACGCTGCCGACCAACCCCGGAGGAACCATGCCACAGACTCCAACTGGTGCACTAGATCACGTCACCGTGCTCGATCTCACTCGTATTCTTGCAGGCCCATGGGCAACCCAGACACTTGCTGATCTCGGCGCCAACGTTATAAAAATAGAACGTCCGGCAGGTGGCGATGACACGCGCACATGGGGCCCCCCCTTCATTGGCGATGACCCCACAGACAGTGAGCACGACTCAGCGTACTTCTGCACCGCCAATCGCAACAAAAAATCCCTCGCGATTGATTTTGCATCCGAGCGCGGCGCCACGATTATCAAGCAACTGGTGGCCGAAAGCGATGTGTTTATCGAAAATTACAAACTCAACGGCCTGGTCAAATACGGGCTCGATTACGACTCCCTGAAAAAAATCAATCCCGGACTGATTTATTGCTCGATCACCGGTTTTGGTCAAACCGGGCCCTACGCTAGTCGGGCCGGCTACGATTTCATCATTCAGGCAATGAGCGGCCTGATGAGCGTGACAGGACAAGCACCGGGCAGCGACGGCGATGAACCAATGAAAATCGGCGTGGCTTTAACCGATGTGTTGACCGGTCTATACGCGTGCATCGGAATACTCAGCGCACTGGCGCATCGGGATAAAACCGGTGAAGGCCAACGCATCGATATGAGCCTGCTCGATGTCTCAGTCGCGGCGATGGCCAATCAGGCATCAAGCTTTCTGGTCACCGGCACGCCCCCGCAACGCATGGGCAACGCACACCCGAATATTGTCCCCTATCAGGTGTTCCCCACCGCCGACGGCCACTTAATAATCACCGCCGGCAACGACCGCCAGTTCGAAAGCCTTTGCGTTGCACTGGATAATCCACAACTCGCCAGCGACGACAGATACCGAACCAACAGCCAACGCGTAAGTAACCGACAGGTGTTGGTCGACACCCTGAACACACTGACCGTAAAGCGGCGCACTGCAGACTGGATTACTATCCTTAATGATCACAAGGTTCCCTGTGGTCCGATCAACGACATGCAAGCCGTATTTGATGACCCGCACGTGATTGACCGGGGCTTAAAGATCAATCTCGCCCGGGACGAACAAGTATCCATCCCGGGTGTGGCCTCTCCTGTGCGCCTGTCAAAAACACCAGCCCGCTATAAAAGCGCGCCTCCGGCACTTGGCCAGCACACAATCGATATCCTGCAGAGGCAATTGGGACTGAGCGCGGAGGACTGTAAACAGTTGATAGACTCGGGCATCTGCGCCGCAACTACAACAGGCTCTGGCCATGAATAACACAACAAGCCGGCAACCCGACAGCGGCCGTCAGATCATCGCCGGAGTCGATGTCGGTGGCACCTTTACCGACCTGCTGATCTTCGACTCAAGCGGCTCTATTGTTTTTGGCAAAACACCGACCACTGTCGACAATCAGGCATTCGGTGTTATGCAGGCCTTGACCAACAGTGCTGTATCTATCGACAGTATCAATACCATAGTTCACGGCACCACCACGACCACCAATGCGGTACTCGAACGCAAGCTGGCCCGCACCGGCATGATCACCACACGCGGCTTTCGCGACATCATTGAACTCGGGCGACGCACCAGACCACAGCCCTATGGCATGCATGGTCAGTTTCACCCGATCATCCCGCGCGAACTGCGGATCGAAGTAAGCGAGCGGATCGACGCCTCCGGGGAGGTGCTCACTGACCTCGACGAACAGCAATTACGGGAAGGCGTCACTACCCTGCTGGACATGGGTTGTGAATCACTGGTTATCCATTTTCTGCATGCCTATGCCAACCCGCTACATGAGCGACGCGCCGCTGAAATTGCCGCCACACTGTGGCCTAACCGCTACATCACCACCGGCCATTCGCTGTTGTCAGAGTATCGCGAGTATGAACGCGGCGTTACTGCATGTGTCAACGCATCTGTACAACCCATTCTCGATAACTACATTGATCGGCTGCAACAAGAATTAAAAAAATCGGGTTACCGCGACGAACTTCTGGTCATGAACGGCAACGGCGGCATGGTGTCAGCGGCCATGGTTGCCAGGGAATCGGCAAAGACCGTGATGAGCGGACCCGCGTCCGGCGTGATGGCAGCCGCCTATACCGCTAAACGCGCAGGCATCAAAGACATCATCACCTACGATATGGGCGGCACTTCATCCGACGTAGCCCTGATTCTAGATGCCATACCCAGCGTCAGCCACGAACTGGAAATAGAATACGCGATGCCAATACACGTACCGATGGTTGATGTACGTACTATCGGCTCGGGCGGCGGATCTATTGCCAGCATCAATGACGCAGGCCTGCTGCAGGTCGGGCCGGACAGCGCCGGCGCTACACCCGGGCCCATATGTTATGGCCGTGGTGGCACTGAACCTACCATATCAGATGCCAATCTGATCCTGGGTAGACTCAACGATAAAGCACTTTTCTCTGTCGACAACACCGTATCTGTCAACGATATAAAAAAGGCCATCGACGTGAAAATCGCCACGCCGCTCGATTTATCAATTGACAATGCGGCCGGCGCTATTTTGACCATTGCCAACAACAAAATGGCTGGTGCTGTGCGTATGGTGTCGATATCACGAGGGCACGACCCACGCGACTTTGCACTGTTTGCTTTTGGTGGGGCCGGCCCTTTGCATGCGGTCGCTATCGCACGGGAACTCGGTATACCCAAAGTGCTGGTGCCGGCGCGCCCCGGTATCACCAATGCACTCGGATGTGTCGTCGCCGATGTTCGCCACGACTTCGTCAATACCATTAACCGGCCTCTTGATACGCTCAGCGACGAGCTCATCACTAAAACACTCGACACGCAATGCATCCGTGGCGAGCAACTGGTAAAAGAAGAGTCTATTCCGATAGACAATATTCAGTTTGTCCACTCGGCTGACATGCAGTTCATTGGTCAGACTCATCTGCTGAGTGTGCCTATAGAGGCTCGCACCATCAGCTGCGATGCGCTACAGAAGCTATTTGAGCAGGTCTACTTAAAGCGCTTCCATGTAGAACTCAAAGAAATTCGCGCCAACCTGGTTAATCTGAACACCACCGTGATCGGCAATCGCAAAGCACTCGATCTATCACAATTAATTGACCCGGCAGGCCGCAGAGCAACACTTAGCGAAGCACAAGTGGCAACCCGTCCGGTCTGGTTTGATGGTAACTGGTGTGACACCCCGATATACCAACGTGACCTTCTCCCGATTGATGCTTTGATCACCGGGCCGGCGATAGTCGAGCAAACCGACACCACCATTGTTATCGAACCGGCCTGTACTGCAAGCGGCGACACCGACGGCAACCTGATAATCGAGATCCAGTAATATGAGCCACGATTCCGGCAGCACCGGACACCCGATCGATCCAATCACACTGGCGGTTATTCAGTCGAGCCTGCAGCAAGTATGCGACGAAATGGATTTGAGTTTTTCGCGCGCTGCATTCTCACCGATCATCGCCGAGGCCAACGACCGTTCTGACGGTATCTATTCAGCTGACAATGGCGAATTAATCGCACAGGGAGCGCTGGGCCTACCGGTGTTTGTCGGCACCATGCAGTTTTCAACGCGCGTATTAATTGAAATGATCGCCGCTGGTGACGTCGCCAGCCCGGAACCCGGCGACATCTATATTGTCAACGATCCCTACCTCGGCGGCACCCATCTCATGGATGTGCGCTTCGCACTGCCTTTTTATCACAATGACGAAATATTCTGCTGGCTGTCAAACACCGGTCACTGGCCGGATATCGGCGGTACCGTGCCCGGTGGATTTTCTGCCAACGCCACGGCGGTTGAGCAGGAAGGATTGCGCCTGCCGCCCGTCAAACTGTTTAAGCGCGGTGTCATGGATAAAGAAATCTATGCCATCATCTGCTCGAACATTCGTGTCGCCGAGCAACGCATCGGCGATGTTAAGGCACAATCGGCGGCACTGTTAGTCGGCCAGGAAAGACTCAACCGGCTGATCGAAAAATACGGCGCAAACACCCTGAAAACAGCTATTGCAGAGCTCAAAAAACGCGCCGCCAGACAGATGAGACAGCGACTCTCTGATATCGACGACGGCATGTACACCGGCACAGCCCTTATCGATTCAGATGGTGTGGTCAACGAACCACTCACCATTCAGGTCAACATGAAAAAAACCGGCAGCGAGCTGCACATAGATTTTAACGGCTCCAGCCCTCCCTGCGCCGGACCAATGAATTCTGTGCTGGCAACGACGCAGTCTTCAGTCTATCTGGCAATGCGACACATATTTCCAGACGTGCCAATCAATGCCGGTGCCTTCGATCCGCTCCATATAACAGACCCGGACGACACATTTCTATACGCCCGGTACCCACGACCGGTATCAGGCTGTGCGGCAGAGGTATCCCAACGCATTGCAGAGGCAGTATTCGCCGCTCTCGTCCCGGCGCTTCCCGACCGGGTCCCCGCCGCGCCTGCAGGCACCAGTGGCAATTTTGCATTGGGTGGCTACGACCCGCTCAAGGGTAGCTCTTACGTGATGTACCAATTGTCCGGCGGTGGTTACGGCGGCAATCATGATCACGACGGCCTCACCAACGGCTGCTCAACCATCGGCATCTCCAAAACACCGCCTATAGAGGTGATGGAACAATATTTTCCAGTACTGTATCGTGAGTACGCACTGCGTGAAGGCTCAGGAGGCGCCGGCGAGCATCGCGGCGGTTTCGGCATCCGCTACAGCATCGAACTCAGACGTGGCGAGGCGACGGCATCGTTTGTGATGGATCATGGCCGTGTCGGGCCGCAGGGCGTGCTGGGCGGCGCCGATGGCGAGCCGAATGTCGTTACCGTGTGGCGTGACGGTGAACCCTACACCCCGCCCCACTTTTCAAAAGAACAAGGCATCCAGATTAAAGCAGGTGATCGAGTTGAGGTATCGACACCCGGTGGCGGTGGCTTTGGTGACCCCGCTAAGCGAGCAAAAAGCGCCATCGAAAACGATCTGCAGAAAGGCTATTACACCAACGAGCAAATTACCCGGGACTACCCGTAAAACAGATTCAGGCCAGAACTTTCGTTATTCCATCGATAGCAACTTCCGGAACAATAGATGAATAAATTTAATGTTGGTGTCAGTGCCAACCTGCTTCGACCCGATGGCACGCAAACGATCAGTGAGGTTGATCTCACGCCATTGACCGGCAACCCCAGCATCAACGTAACCTCCCTGCCAGAGATAGACACTGGCAACCTGGCCAGTGAAGATCTAGACCACCTCGATGCGGCCATTTTGTTTCTTGAGCGTATTACCGAAAACTCGTTCAGTGCAAACAGCCGCCTGTCGTTACTGGCTCGTTATGGTGTCGGCTACGACACCGTTGATATCCCTGCCTGCACTAACGCCGGCGTGGCTGTTGCCATTGCACCGTCCGGGGTAAAGCGCCCGGTAGCCACGACCGTCGTCGGGCTGCTGCTCGCGCTGACCCTGAACCTGAAAGTAAAAGACAAGATCACCCGCGACGTACCACATGGCTGGGCGACAAAAAATCAATACAACGGCATGGGTCTGGTCGGACGCACACTCGGTGGTATCGGACTGGGTAATATCGGTTCCGAAGTCTTCAAACTGATGCAGCCTTTCGACATGCGAATGATCGCACACGATCCTCACATCGATCAGTCGGTCGCCGATGAATACGGCGTCGAGCTAGTAGCTCTCGACGAGGTTTTCAGGCAATCCGATGTCGTTACCGTCAACTGCCTGCTCAATGAATCAACGCATCATATTGTTAATCGCGAACGTCTGGCACTGATGCAACCACACGCCTATTTAATCAACACGGCACGCGGCCCGGTTGTCGACGAGCAGGCGCTGATTGACGCACTGCAATCCGGTCAACTGAAAGGAGCCGGTCTGGATGTCTTCGCCGAGGAACCGCCGCGTGCCGATAACCCACTGCTTAGCATGGACAACGTTCTATTATCACCACACGCCCTGTGCTTTACCGATCAATGCATGGCGGGACTCGGTGCCGCTGATGTCAACGCCTGTCTTGCCATGATGAATGGCACAGCACCCGAATCTCTGGTCGACCCGGATGTGCTTAAATCACCACGCCTGCAGTCAAGGCTGCAGCACTATAGAGAGTGCTTCACCTGATACAAGCCGGCCACCGCTAGACGCTCCTGGCCGCCTTGCACAGATTAGTCAGCTTCGCTACCGCTTGTTCACGGGTTAGAATTCCGAGCCCGCAATCCGGGGCTGCAATCAAGCGATGCGCATCGATGTGATCAAGAGCAGCACGCAGCCTGTCGCGAATTTCTTCAACGCTCTCAATACGGCTCTGAGCGATAGCCACTGCACCAAAAATAACTGTCGTTGTCGGAAATTTTTCCAACAGGCTCAAATCATTGTGACGGTGGGCATCTTCCAACGAAATAGCATTGATTGACGAATACTCAATGGCATCGGCCAATGCCTGATAAGACGCCGGGTCAGCTTTCGGGTAGTCGGGATGATCAATCCGATCCGGATAGCCACAACACATATGCACGGTACGAGTCACCGACTTTGAGCAGCGATGAAACGCACGCTCGATGTTTTCAAAGCCGTAATCGAGTGCTTCCTGCGGTTTACGCGCAAACAACGGCTCATCAATCTGAATATGCCTGCAACCTGCTCTTTCCAACTCACGCACTTCGTAGTTGAGTGCAGCAGCAACATCAGCGCCCAACTGTGCCGGATCACCGTAAAAGTTATCTGCACTGGTATCAGAGACCGTCATCGGCCCCGGCATAGTTACCTTCACCGGCCGATCAGTACAAGTCTGCGCCGCCGTCCAGTCACGCTTGAGAAACATTTCACGCACAGCTACCGGCCCCGTCACAGTTGGTAGACTGGTAGTGTACGAGCCGCATCGCGCTGCCGTTTCAGTAAGGTGGTCAAAGTCAAAGCCGGTAAGATGACGGCAGTGATAATGCACATAGTTTTCACGCATCACTTCACCGTCGGTCGGGATATCAATACCGGCATCAACCTGATCAGCAATTACTTCGCGGATAGCACGCGCGGTAGTGGCACCGGCATCGGGCCCCATATCTGTTAATGCCTGCTGCCACCGACGTGTCGGCTCAGAGACTTCCGGGCCAGCCGGCAGGTTGAACCAATCGGGCAATGTAATATATTCCGGCTTTGGATAAGCGCCGATACAGCTGGTGGTCAAGCCCATGTTTATCGCTTCATTCTGTACATAAAGGGGATTGTTATGTTGCCCGAAAAAAAAAACAACTGAAGGCCCGGCTGCGACAGTTGTGGGGCAATTCTAGAGTGGCTACACTGGAAACACAGCAGCGATGAACCGCCACTCTGCAAACACCACTGTCGCGGCTGTTTTCTTCAAAACGACGCAGGCTCAAGGCCTGCTTCACAAATTACCTGTTCACAATCAATCAGCTGCCGGCAACAGCGACCCCGGAGTAAACTATCCACGGTGACTGCCGCTATCCCCCCTCAGCATATGTAAGCCGGCATAATAAAAATAATGTATAACAACCGCAGCCATGACTCACTTCACGCCAGATCACTTACTGACCTCACAGGCTGCTCAGCGCCGGTGCTTTGTAGCGTAAATCACTACCTGTCAGTTTCCAGGCACGGTAGAGTGCCGGAAACTTACAGGCCATACTTGAGTCGGAATGGCTTGCATAGTATTAAAAAGCATCCAGTAACCACCTGCTGCCCAGCCCATACGGGAGTTGATTATGTCCAACTTTAAAGTACCTTTGCGCGATATGCGGTTCTGTCTGCATGAAGTTCTTCAGTACACCGGTAAGTGCGCTGATCTGGGGGGGTATGAGGACGTCAACGAGGAACTACTCGATGCCGTTCTTGACGAAGCGGGTAAATTTGTCGAACAGGAACTGGCACCGTTAAATCAGATTGGTGACGAACAGGGCTGCCAATGGGATGATGGTGTCGTGACCACACCGGAAGGCTTCCGCGAAGCCTACGCCAAATTCGTCGAAGGTGGCTGGGTGGGTCTCTCGGCAGATCCTGAGTACGGTGGCCAGGGCCTGCCACCATCGTTGTCGACAATAATCAGTGAGATGTGCGGCACTGCCAACTGGGCCTGGGCAATGTACCCCGGCCTCAGCCACGGTGCGCACGCCACCATTACCGCCCACGGCACCGATCAGCAAAAGCAGACCTACCTTGGACCGCTGACCACCGGTGAGTGGACCGGCACCATGTGCTTGACTGAGCCGCACTGCGGTACTGATCTGGGCCTGCTACGCACACGCGCAGAACCAAATGACGATGGCAGTTACGCGATCCACGGCACCAAGATTTTTATCTCTGCCGGTGAGCACGACATGACCGATAACATTGTACACATTGTGCTGGCCAAACTGCCTGATGCGCCTGCCGGCACACGCGGTATATCACTATTTATCGTTCCAAAAATGCTGCCCGATGCAAACGGTGCCGTCGGCGAGCGCAACAGTGTCAGCTGTGGGTCAATCGAACATAAGATGGGCATCCACGGCAACGCCACCTGTGTGTTGAATTTCGATGGTGCCACCGGCTTCCTGATTGGCGCGCCCAATCGCGGCTTGAACTGCATGTTCACCTTCATGAATGCGGCACGACTCGGCACCGCTTTACAGGGCCTGTCACATGCCGAGGCCGGATTTCAGGCATCCTTAATCTACGCACGGGAGCGTTTACAGATGCGTTCGCTGTCCGGACGCAAGAATCCCGGACAACCGGCAGATCCTATAATCGTCCATCCCGATGTTCGACGCATGCTGCTAACACAGAAGGCCTTCGCCGAAGGAGGCCGGCTGTTCGCCTACATACTGGCTATGGACGTTGATATCGCCCACTCCAATGCCTCCGACGAATCCAAAGGCAAGGCCGAGCAACACATGGCCTTACTGACCCCGATCGCCAAGGCGTTTCTCACCGAAACCGGATTCGAGTCAGCCAATCACGGCCTGCAGATTTTCGGCGGCCACGGATTTATTAAAGAGTGGGGCATGGAGCAGAACGTTCGCGACAGCCGCATCTCTACCCTCTACGAAGGCACCACAGGAATACAGGCACTGGATCTGCTCGGCCGCAAAATTGTTGGCTCGCAGGGCGGGCTACTGCGACCCTTCCTGCAGGAAATAGCCAACTTCTGCAGCACCCACGAGGATAACCGCAAGATGGCCAACTGCGTTGCCACCCTGCGCACGCACTGCGATGAATGGGAGCAGATCACTACCCGCATCACCATGCGCGCCATGTCTGATGCCGATGAGGTCGGCGCCGCTTCGGTTGACTACCTGATGTACTGCGGTTACATCGTTCTTGCCTATATGTGGGCACTGCAACAAGCCACAGCGCTCAGCTGCCTGGCTGACGAAAACTGCTCTGAAGTCGATTTCTACCGCGCCAAGATCACTACTGCAGAGTTTTACTACGATCGCCTGCTGCCACGCACCCGCTCACTGGTTGCGACAATGGACGCTGGAACAGATTCCCTGATGGCACTCGATGCCGATCACTTTAGCTTCTAGGAATAGCGCTATGATCTACGAAGGCAAATCACTCACTGTTGCGGAAGTCCGCGACGGACTCTACGAGATGTGTTTCGATCTGCAGGGCGAGAGCGTCAATAAGTTCGGCCAGGCAACCATTGCAGAACTAGGCGAGGCGGTTAATGTTCTTCAGCGCGACAGCTCGTTGAAAGGGCTTATGCTCACCAGTGCAAAGAAGAGCTTTTTTGTTGGCGCTGACATCACTGAGTTTGGCGCATTGTTCAAGAGCCCTGACGCAGAGTTGATTGACGGTATTCTAAAAATACACGACCTATTCGCCAGTGTCGAAGACCTGCCGTGCCCTACCGTTGCTGCCATCAACGGCGAAGCACTGGGCGGCGGTCTGGAAATTTGTCTGGCCTGTGATTATCGCATCATGGCTGAAAACGCAAAAGTCGGCCTGCCAGAGGTAAAGCTGGGCATCTTACCCGGTTGGGGCGGCACGGTCAGACTCCCTAGAATTATAGGCGTCGACAACGCCATCGAGTGGATCGCCACCGGCTCCGGCAAACGCGCTGCGGTCGCTTTGAAAGATGGCGCTGTCGATGCGGTCGTCGGCCTGGACCAACTAAAAGACGCCGCACTCGACCTCCTTCAGCAGTGTGTCGACGGAAATTTCGACTACCGGCAACGGCGTGTTGAAAAACTGTCTCCACTACCGCTGTCAACCATTGAGCAAACCATGGCATTTGAATCTGCAAGAGGTGTGGTGGGTGCCAAGGCCGGTCCGCATTACCCATCCCCTATGACCATCATCAGCACCATTCAAAAGCATGCGCCATTGCATCGCGAAGATGCGGTCAGGGTCGAAGCCACCGCATTCGCCAAACTCGCTAAAACACCAGTGACCGCTGCGCTGATCGGCATTTTCCTGAAAGACCAGTATTTAAAAAAGCAGAGCAAGACCTATCAGAAAGCAGCCAACGACGTAAGCAAAGCCGCGGTACTCGGGGCCGGTATCATGGGTGGCGGAATTGCTTATCAATCCGCCTCGAGCGGCACACCTATACTGATGAAGGATATTGCCACCGACGCACTCGATGCGGGCCTGGCCGAGTCGGATAAACTGTTCTTCAAGCAGGTTCAACGCGGACGCCTTGACCAGGCCGGCGCGGCTGCCGCCATGCATCGCATACTACCGACACTCAGTTACGGAGATTTTGCCGACGTCGATCTGGTCGTCGAAGCCGTCGTCGAGAACCCGAAGATCAAGCAGTCGGTACTCGCCGAAGTTGAACAGAAAATCGCCGACACCGCGGTACTGACATCAAACACCTCAACAATCTCGATCAACCTGCTTGCCGAAAATCTACAGCGCCCCGAACTGTTTTGCGGCATGCACTTTTTCAACCCGGTACACCTGATGCCACTGGTCGAGGTAATACGCGCCGACAAAACCAACGATACGGCTATCGCGACCACCGTCGCCTACGCTCGAAAACTCGGCAAGACCCCCATTGTCGTCAACGATTGCCCCGGCTTTTTTGTTAACCGGGTGTTGTTCCCGTACTTTGCAGGCTTCAGCATGCTACTCGGTCACGGGGCAGACTTTACCCGCGTCGATAAAGTCATGGAGCGCTGGGGATGGCCTATGGGCCCGGCCTATCTACTCGATGTCGTCGGGCTAGACACCGGTCACCATGCCGGCCAGGTGATGGCAGAGGGCTACCCCGACCGCATGGGATACATTGACGGCAGCGCCTCTGATCTGTTGTTTAAAGCGGGCCGCTACGGCCAGAAAAACGATGCCGGCTTCTATCGCTACGAAACAGACCGCCGCGGCAAACCGAAAAAACTGCCCGACCCGGCCGTCGCAGATATCGTCACCCCTGCTGCCACCGAGCAACGGGAATTCACCGATGAGCAAATCGTCGAACGCATGATGATCCCGATGTGCATTGAAACGGTTCGCTGCCTGGAGGAAGGTATCGTCAGTGGACCCGCTGACGCCGATATGGGGCTCATCTACGGCATCGGCTTTCCGCCATTTCGCGGTGGTGCGCTGCACTATATGGATACCATGGGGCTCGACACTTTCTGCAAGCTGTGTGAGCAATATCGCGAGTTAGGGCCACTCTATACCCCCACTGATCGTATGCAAGCAATGGCTGACAGCGGCCAGCGTTTCTTTAGTGAAAGCAAAGCCTAAGCGGAGCCTCGACAATGAAATTTAATGCCAATGATGTCGTAATCGTGGATTGCCTGCGAACTCCAATGGGACGTTCCAAAAACGGGGGCTTTGCCAATGTCAGGGCAGAAGACCTGTCGGCTGCACTGATTCGCGCACTGTTTGAGCGCCACCCGGAGGTTGACCCGCATGACGTCGAGGATTTGATCTGGGGCTGCGTCAATCAGACCCTCGAACAAGGCTTCAACGTTGCCCGCTCAGTGGTACTGCGCTCCGATTTACCCGATACCGTCGGCGCACAAACCGTCAGTCGCCTGTGCGGCTCCTCGATGTCTGCGCTGCACACGGCCGCGCAAGGCATCATGACTGGCTACGGCGACGTATTCATCGCCGGTGGTGTAGAGCATATGCAGCATGTGGCCATGTTGCATGGCCTCGATCTGCACCCGGGTATGAGCAAGCACGTTGCCAAGGCATCGATGATGATGGGCGTGACGGCCGAAATGCTGGCCAAGATGCACCAAATCGGCCGCGAAGAGCAGGATCAATTCGCCGCCAGATCACACCAGCGCGCTCATGCTGCCACAATCAACGGTGGCTTTGCCAACGAACTGATTGCCATCGAGGGGCACGACCAGAACGGTTTTAAAAAACTGATCGAGGTCGATGAAGTCATTCGTGAAAACGTCACCGCCGAATCACTCGCAGAACTGCGTCCGGCATTTGTCCCCAAAGTCGGCACCGTGACGGCTGGAAGTTCATCGGCAATCTCCGATGGAGCCTCCGCTATGCTGCTGATGTCGGGCGCTAAAGCCCGTGAAATCGGCGCACAGCCAATCGCCCGTATTCGCGGCATGGCCGTAGCGGGCTGCCCTGCTGCGATTATGGGCTACGGTCCAGTGCCTGCCACGCAAAAAGCGCTCAATCGTGCCGGACTGACAATCGACGATATCTCCCACGTCGAACTCAACGAAGCTTTTGCGGCGCAGGCGCTACCAGTACTGAAAGACCTCAAACTTCTCGATTCCATGGACGACAAGGTCAATCTGCACGGTGGTGCTATTGCGCTGGGCCACCCGTTTGGCTGCTCTGGCACACGCATCAGCACAACGCTGCTAAACGTCATGCAAAAGCACGATGGTGAGTTCGGACTAGCGACCATGTGTATCGGTATGGGCCAGGGAATCAGCACCGTATTCGAACGATTATCCTGAACACGCACCGAAGCGCAGCCGCCGGCGCGCTGTGACGACATACGGATAGCACTTATCGTTCTGCAACGAATGCCACCCAAATGCTAAAAAATTGCAGCGATCCCGGGAGACTGCAATTTTCAGTTATCCAGCGCAACTGATGCGCTGAGAAGCTGACCGATTTTCAAGCACACACAATGCAATTGCAGACGCTGGACTTGTGATTATCATTTTCGAGCGATAGTCAGCAGACGTAGCGACAAAACTACGTTAGCCTGTGTCTATGGATATTCGCAAATCAATGACTTTGCTCACCGGCATAGTCTCGCAACCAGCCAAACCCGGTCAGCGCATGGCAATTTCAGGATTCATTGCCGTCCATATATCTGCTGTCGGCCTCGCCACCGCCACGCTACCCATCGCTAGCGCTCTGCTTGCGCTCGCAGGGATGACCATCTATATGATCGGTGCTCATCAGCGACTCAAGTACGCCGAAACCGCGGTAGAAAAAGCGTCTATGCAGGCCTAGGTTGAATCCGCTCTTACCCTGCGACGCCGCGCTGTTAAATTTCCTTCCCGCCATTTAGGCTACTTGCCAACCGGTGTTACCACAACAGCCCGAGACACAACAAACCCGCTGTGGCCAGACCAGCGGGCCTGACTGCATGCGACAATCAACACCACGATAGCCCCCAATAGACTCCAGGCATACCGGCTGGACCATCACACACAGATGGTTGACTGCACCAACTATACTGAAACTATAGACCAACCGGGGATTATGCAATTAACCATCTTGCCAGACCGCGACCACATCAGCCAACGCACCGGCCCCACTAGGTTTTTCTACTGTAGCCACAATAGTTTGCGATTCAGAATATCGCCGCCACGGAGCTACTGCGCCTGACCAGGGTGTCTCTACACACAAATGCTCTCGATCCCCACCGAATGCCGCCAATCATTAAGACACTGCTACCAATGAAAAACGTACCTATTTGCGTTCCTACCACAAACCATTAACCCTATACCCCCGCCAACACCCAAAATTAAGCACCAGGGTACAGTATCGCCACAGTATCTCCGCGCCAGCCAACACCATACCGCACGCACCTGTTAACAGTATCGTTATACGATGATTGACCCTCTAGGATAGTTCTCACGCTCACAGTAAACGGCCTATTGCTGCTGTAAATACGGCTAATTACCAGGGTGCTCCTTAGCTATTGCACAAAAATAGACCTTTCAGATTCGACAGCAAAATAAAGATACCTCTGCCATCCCCTGATTTATCTCACTTAGTATTCCTGAGATTCATGTTGTCATTAATATTAAATTCTATTATATAGTCGGTACAATAGTTAGTTGATGCATGCGGTGTTGCATTTAGTAATGAAAAATAATACAGGCCGCACCTATGCCACGGAAGTACCAGAGTGAAGCGAAACGCCTCGAGTCCCTCCACCGCCTTAAGGTCCTAGACACCTCTCCTGAAAAAGTCTTCGATGGCCTGGTTGCCGTGGCAGCTGCAGCGTGTGGCGTACCGATATCTCTTATCTCACTGATTGACTCTGATCGGCAATGGTTCAAAGCTAACCTGGGTTTGTCCGACATCACTGAATCACCAAGAGAAGTCGCCTTCTGCAGCCACACTATTCAGTCAGAGGGTACACTCGAAGTTCGAGATGCTACCGCAGACCCTCGATTTGCTGACAACCCACTGGTTACCGGTGCCCCTGATATCCGCTTTTATGCCGGCCATCCACTGCGACTCAGTGACGGTGCTTTAGTCGGCACCCTATGCGTGATTGACCGAATTCCAAGAGAACTCAGCAAGCAGCAGCGCACCATACTGGCACACCTCGCCAATGCTGCCGCCCAGGCCCTCGAAGCCCGCCGCACCAACGAAGAATTACACAGCAGTGAAGCACAATTTCGTGCGCTGTGTGACGCCTCACCTATCGGCATATTCAGTACCGATGACAATGGGGCCTGCACCTATACAAACGCCCCCTGGCAAAGTATTTTCGATATGTCCGCCGAACAGGCGCTGGGATTCGGCTGGAGTAAAAATCTGCATCCACAGGATCAAAATGCGCTGATTGAGGGCTGGCAGCAAGCCACGTCAGAGCAAACAGAATTCAGGCAGGATTTTCGTACCGTCAGAACCGACAAATCTGTTTGCCACGCCCGTGTCCGTGCAAGACCCGTGACCACCTCAGACGGAAAGCTGACCGGTCACGTTGGCACCGTGGAAGACATTACTGACCAGATTGCCGAAAAAACGGCGCTTCAGGCAGAGCGCACACGTCTGGAATCAATCATTGACGGCACCGGTGCGGGTACCTGGGAGTGGAACTACGATACCGGTGAAGTCCGACTGAACGAACGCTGGGCCGCAATGACTGGCAGAACCCTGACCAGCTTTACAGCCTCGGCCGTGAACTGCAATACCTTTGTCCACCCGGACGATCTGATACGCGCAGAGAATACGCTCAACGATCACTTCAGCGGGAAGACCCCCCAATATGAGGTCGAAGTACGTGTGCGCCACGTGGACGGCTATTGGATCTGGGTGCTCGACCGGGGCCGGGTCATCACGCACACCGCGACAGGCAAGCCACAATGGTTGTTCGGCACTCGAGTGGATATCAATAAACGCAAGCTCCAGGAGCAGGCGCTACGCCGCAACGAGCAACTTCTCGCCCAGACCGGCAGCGTCGCTAACACCGGCGGCTGGGAATTCGACATACTCACCGGAGAGCTTCTCTGGACAGATCAAACCAGCCTGATACACGCACTTGAGCCCGGGCACAGACCCTCACTTGCAGAGGCCGTTGAGTACTATGCACCCAAGGGACGTCCTGCGATCCGCGAAGCCATCGACAATGCGATTAAAAACGGAATCGGATGGGATCTGGAGTTACCGTTGATACGGGCTGACGGCAACTGTATCTGGGTACGTTCGCAGTGCAACGTCGAGCTCGATGGCGAACAACCAGTTAGACTGATTGGCGCGTTGCAGGACATTACCGAACGCACCCATCAGATTAAGGCACTGGAGAACGCTCATGAACGCATTACGGTTGCTACCCAGAGCGGCAATATCGGCGTCTGGGACCTGGACGTTACTAACAACGAGCTAAGCTGGTCTCTGGAAATGTTTCCGCTCTACGGAATAGTAGGGACGCCGGAAGCGGTAAGCTTTGACTTCTGGGTAAGTTGCGTGCACCAGAATGATCGCGAGATGGCAAAGCGCCAGCTGCAACTTGCTATCGATCAACAGGACACCCTTGAATCGGAGTTCCGTGTGCAGTGGCCCGACGGAAGTATTCACCATTTGAAAACTGCCGCACAGGTCAAAAGAAACGCCCAGGGAAAACCGACGCGGGTACTCGGTGTCAACTGGGACATCACGCCGATACGTCAATTGACCAATGAACTGGCAGAACAGCACGAGTTGCTTCGAGTCACACTGCAATCGATTGGTGATGCTGTCATTACCACCGACGCCACAAGCCAGATTACCTGGCTAAACCCGGTAGCCGAGCAGATGACCGGGTGGACAAACATGAACGCAATCGGCTGCCCGCTGACCCAGGTGTTTAACGTCATTAATGAAGTCACCCGTGAACCTGCTATCAATCCGGTAGACACCTGTCTTAACCAAGGTGATGCCGGCGGGCTTACCAACCAGACTATTTTGATCTCACGTAACGGCAAAGAGTATGGTATCGAAGAATCAGCATCGCCGATTCGGAGCGTAAAAGATGAAATCCTCGGTGCCGTTCTGGTGTTTCACGATGTCACCGAAACGCGGCGTTTGTCTGTTGAAATGAATTATCGGGCAACCCACGACCCATTAACCAATCTGACCAACCGCTCCGAATTCGAAGCACGCCTGCAAAGAACCCTGGACAGAGCCCACGAATCCAACATCGTCAACGCACTGCTATATATCGATCTGGATCAGTTCAAGCTGGTCAACGATACCTGTGGTCACACGGTCGGTGATCAACTACTGCAGCAAATCGCAAAACTGTTGAGCAGTTGCGTGCGCAGCACAGATACACTGGCCCGTCTCGGTGGAGACGAGTTTGGCGTGATACTGCAGGACTGCAGCACCGAGCATGCTCAGCGAGTTGCTCAAAAGATGTGCGACCATGTCGATAAATTTCGTTTTACCCACCACGATCAACGCTTCCGGATAAGCACTAGCATTGGCCTGGTTCCATACGACAACAGATGGGATACCAAGGAAGCCGCCATGCAGGCAGCCGACACATCTTGCTACACGGCAAAAGATGCAGGACGGAATCGGGTCCATATGTGGTTCGATACCGACGAGAACATGCGCGCTCGTCGCGACGATGTTCAATGGGCAACGCGCCTGGAGGAAGCTATTGATGAGAACCGCTTCGTCCTGCACGCGCAGCGGATCAGTCCAGTCACCGAAGAAGTCAAAGGGCTGCACGCCGAGGTACTGATTCGACTGCTTGATCACGACGGCAACATCATCCCGCCCGGTAAATTTCTGCCGGCAGCAGAGCGCTTCCATCTGGCCACGCGAATTGATCGCTGGGTGTTGCAACAGTCAATCAACTATCTGCTGAATATGACAGACATCAGCAAGGTTGGCATGCTGTGCGTCAACCTGTCCGGACAATCCGTGGGCGACAAAGAATTTCATCGCGAGGCGATAGCCATTCTCAACAAAGCCGGCACAGATATCTGCAAGCGCCTGTGTGTGGAAATTACCGAAACCGCTGCGGTCACCAATATTGCCGATGCCACAACTTTCGTGGAACAAATCCGGCAACTGGGTGTACGGGTCGCACTCGATGACTTCGGTTCCGGTGCATCTTCATTCGGGTACCTGAAAATGCTGAATGTAGACCTTCTAAAAATCGACGGTCAATTTATAACCGGTATGATTGAAGACAAACTCGATGCTGTCGCAGTACGCTGCTTTGTCGAGGTGGCAGCAGCTCTCGGACTGAAAACCGTCGCGGAATTTGTCAAAAGTCAGGAAATACTAGATCACCTGGCAACAATAGGCGTCGATTATGCACAAGGGTATTTACTGCATAAGCCTGACACGATAGAAACCGTACTCGGCTAACCCTGCTTCTGGACAACCCTGTGTTAACGGGTGTCTGGATCAATTACTGATTGTGCC
>CALKXD010000168.1 GCA_938003855.1 uncultured Granulosicoccaceae bacterium
GGAAAAGCGCTCTGGCGACGATATCTGTATCTCACAAACGACTTTGGTGTAACCAGCCCGGACCTCCTACACTACGACAAAGACAAACTGGAAACACTTATAGTACCGGACTCCTGGGACCCAAACGTTGAATTACAGAAGTTCAAAAAACAGATTCTGGAGATAGAGTATGAAAACGGCTCGCCGTTTGATTTGCCACTGCCTGAATTGGGCTTTATGGGACAGGAATACCTGTTTACCGGCAACTTTGGTTTTGGCCAACGTAAACACTGCCAACAGGCTGTTCAGAGCCTCGGCGCAGTTACACGTGGAAATAGAATTACCATGTCCACGCATGTTCTCGTTGTTGGCGAAAAAGGCAGCTCGAGCTGGAAAAATGGCAACTATGGCCGAAAAATCGAGGAGGCTGTTGTACGGCGTTTCGAGTTAGGTACACCGGTTATCGTTCCCGAATCTCACTGGATAGACTCAATGGAGCGCGTCAAAGCGCAGACCCCGGAAAGCGCCTGACAAAGGCACAGGCCCTGATAAACACCACCACTGAGCTTATTCACGGCACGAAACACTAGCGCCTGAGTCGGATCACTTAGGGTCCGACAATCGTAATCGCCAAAATCACTGGGCAGCCAACCTTGCCAAATGCCACCCCCTAAAAGCACGGTAAATCCGACGCCCCCACCGTTACGCCGTGTTCAAAAGCCGAGTAGTTACACCGGTCTATACCAAACACCACATTGCGCTACACTGTGCCTGAACATACCCTTGGAGGAGAGCATGTTGAAACTATCAGTCTGGCTGGCAATCACCGCGACACTGATCGTCAGTACCGCAAGCGCGGATACCGCTGAAACACGGGCAACCTTTACGTCCCCAGGTCAGGAAGTCGTAGGAACGCTGGCACTGCCGGCAGGAGACCCGGCTCCGGTCGTGCTTATGTTGCACGGCTTTACCGGCAGTCGCGATGAATTAAAAACCGACCATATCAAAGAAGGCGTATTTGCCTATACCGCCGGGCGTCTGGCTGACGCTGGACCGGCCAGCTTGCGAATCGACTTTCGCGGCTCCGGCGAGAGCACCGCCGATCTCAATTTCGCAGAGACCACCTTCGACGGCCAGACCGCCGACGGCATCGCGGCAATTGCCTATTTAAAGCCTCTGGACAGCATCAGGTCTGATGATTTTCATATCATTAGCTAGTGCCTCTCCAGAAACAGGGTGTCGCGACGATCATTCAGGTGCGTGAGATTTTGCCTACCACCTGTAGGCGCTTAGTTGTTCTTAAGTAACATCATGTGGTCGGCAAAAGATTGCGTGCCTGAGTGGTACGCAGTAGCGCTTGTTTCTGGATGGGCACTAGCTAGAGCCAGGGCGGGCTGGTGGCGACTGCCGTGGCCGGTCGAACCAACGCACCGGACGCCGTGGCACTCTGGGCTGCGGTCGGCGATGCCAGTGCCACTCTGTCAATCTTTCAAAGATCAGCCATAGATTTTTTTGAAGAGCTCTATGCATGACCGGAAGCCCGCTTCAAAGTCTCCGTCACCGGCATGATAGACACTCTCAAACGACACCACACCATTGTAGCTATCAATACGCATGGCATCGGCGATTGGCTGGAACTGATCAGCCAACTGGCCCTGCCCCAATTGCTTGACTTCAAGCGTTGCGCGGGGCGTATCAACCAGCACATCCTTAATATGCACATGCCCCAGATAGCCGTCACGTACTTCGTTGTAGCCCTCGGGCCAGGCACGTTCATGACACCAGCAATTATTGGCGGGATCCCAGAGCACCTTAAGCGTATCTTTGGCATCCAGGTCATCAATCAGCTTGCGCGCTGTGTAGTTTGAATTCACCATCGTGCCATTGCCGGTCTCTACCACCAGCGTCAGCCCCTCGGACTTCGCAAGTTCTACCGCCGGTGCTATCAACGGTGGCAGCGTGTCCCAGGCACCGTGGGCAACGTTCCATTTCTCTGCACCGTTTTTACCCCACAGGATTTGCTCTTTTTTACTGGTCATAATTCGCACCAGAGGCGATCCGACTTCATGGGCCATTTCGATCACCCGCTTCAAGGCGTCCATGTGCGTGGTATGCAGCGGATCACCGGGACGATTAGCGGTGGTCATTCCTGCAAATATATGCCGCGACAAACACGACACCGGTTTACCGTGTGTCTGCAGCAGAGACTTGATATCTGCTATTTCCTGTCGGCTGTGATCCCCCACCTCTTTTTCACCGACAAACTGCAACTCGGCATACTCGAGATCAAATTCATCCATCACTTTCAGGGTGTGGGCAAGATCACGACTGATACCATCGCAAATAACACCTAGCTTCATTCTATATTTCCGTTGTCAGTATTTGTGTTTTTATCATCAGCGGTGCAGCTCGGCGCCGATGGTTTCTTCCAGCAGCTTTGCCACTATCCAGTTATCACCGTCAGGGTAGCGGGTCTTACCCGCATGAAACAACTGCATAGCCGTGGCCGCGGTATGCATGGGTACACCAAGTTCGCCTGCATACTCCAGCGAGATTGTCAGATCCTTGTGCATCGTTGATATGTGGCTGCCAGTGCCGACGAATTTTCGATCAATAATATTTTCAAGCGCCGTATTTGCCACCCCGCAACCAGCGCCTGAGGTAGAGAATACTCGATAGAGTGTCTCACCAGTCACTCCCGACTTGGCCGCCAGCGACGCCGCTTCGAAAGTCGCTGAAAAAATAGAACCGATCAGTGTTTGCAGACACGACTTCATCACTTGCCCATCGCCGGCATGGATACCCACACGATGAATCGTCTTTGATACCGCCTGCATCACCGGCAACACCCGGTCGAGCGTTTCATCCTTGCCGGCTGCCATCATTGTCAGGGTACCGGACTGTGCACCGGGAAACCCGCCGGACACCGGACTGTCAATGATCTGCAAATCAACGCGCGGCAGAGCAGCAGCAATTGAGCGCGCTTGCGCCGGTTTGATAGTGGCGGTAATGATGATCACCCCACCCTCCGGCATGTGGGCCGCCAGTCCGTTCGGGCCGTTAATGACGTCACTTGCCTGGTTACCGTTCATCACCATCACAAAGACAACATCGGACTGACTGGCAACAGCCTCGACAGACGGCTCCGCGATACCGCCCTGCTCAATGAAAGCCTGCATTCTGTCGGCAGCCAGATCAAAGCCACGGGTAGTAAAACCCTGTTTGATCAGGTTAGCAGCCAGACCACTGCCCATGTCGCCCAGCCCAATAACGCCCGCCCGTAGTATCGCCATTCTGAGTTTCACCGGAGTTGGTTAACATCTGTGAAGTTTCGGTAGTTCTGCGTCAACAGTAGTGCAGACGACCGCGGGCAATCAAGGGGATCATCCGGTCACATCAAAATTGATGTTTATTGATGTTCTTCGGTGTGCAGACGACAGACTGCTTGATGCGTTATGATTTAATTTTGCACTGCCTGCACTGCCACAGGGCAGAATCACGGCGGCCGGTTTCTCTCCGTCACAGAGGTTAGTAACGGGCAAAACCGCAGGTTTATAGATCATCGATAAAACGCTTAACACGGTTATGGCCGCATCGCATAGATGCACCGCCACAATTCCCGACGCAAGCGGCTGCACCGCCGATTACGTTTTACCCTGTCCGCTCTAGTTTCTTGACCCATGCCAGAAAAAACGATCAAGCGAGTTGCCCGCATCGCCGAAATAGCCCGGCACGCCGGTGTCAGTACTGCAACGGTTGACCGTGTGCTGAACGGTCGCGCCAATGTGCGCGCAGCCACCCGGCAATGCGTGCTGCAGGCACAAGCCGCCCTCGAAACCGGCAGCGTACACAAAGACCTCGACCGCCCGTGGCGTCTCAAAGTTATTTTGCCACGCGGCGCCGGTCCGTCAACCGACTACTTTGCCACCTGTATACAAGAGATCGGCAAGCAAGGTAGCGCCACTATAGAATGTGAGTTCACCGCCAAAATGGAACCCGTGCAGCTGGCCAGAAAGCTTCGCGCCTGCCAGGGGCAACGCGTAGACGCAGTCGCTTTTCAGGCACTGGATGATCCGCGCGTAGTGAACGCCGTGGCTGAGCTGGCAGCCGCCGACATCCCTTGTTTCAGTGTACTCTCAGGCCTTGAGCACGCCGAGGTGATTGGCTATACCGGGATGAATAATCGTGCCGCAGGACGTGCTGCCGGAGTCATGATGGGGCACATGTTGAAAACACCCGGCGATATTCTGATCATTACCGGCGGCGATCTGTATCGCGCGCACGAAGCCCGCGAGATGGGCTTCAGAGCGGTCATCAGACACCAGTTTCCACAAGTAGGAATTGCCGCCTCCCTGACCGGTCAGGACAATAGTGATCTGACCCGTGAGGTGGTCACTGCGGCATTGCAGAATTATCCACAGCTGGTCGGCATCTACAATGTCGGCGGGGGCAACCAGGGGCTGGTTGCCGCATTGCAGGCGGCCGGAGTCGCCGGCGAGTTTGTTACTATCGGCCACAACCTCACCGTTAAAACTCACGCCTACCTGCTGGACGGATCAATGGATGCGGTGATCCACCAAAATCTGCAATTGGCGGCGCGCTATACGGTTGAATCACTGATTGCCCATTTGTCGGGCAGCAGCATGCAGCCGGGTATTATCCCGGTTGAGATAATTACCCGGGAAAACACCGAAGGCGCGGTATTCGACCGCACCGGCAGGAGCAGTAAAACGATATAAACGACGCTTTTTTTGACACCGTCAGACAAGCGAATATTTTCGGCGATGGCATAGTATTGCCACCACCGGGACTTTACCAACCACAAAACATAATGAGATAAAATTATGGCACTAGGCAACAGAGACTGGGTACCAACGCATTGCGAAGCCTTAGTGCAGTCGATTGCGCAGCGCACGGAACAACAAAGCACAGAGCAAATCACCACGCAGCTTCAGGCACTGGTAGAAAAGAACCAGCAAATTCATAACCGTGACTGCTTCAACCTGAACCCGGCTACCAATATCATGAACCCCAAAGCCGAGGCGATGCTGTCGAGCGGCCTGGGCTCGCGGCCTTCTCTGGGCTACCCCGGTGACAAATACGAGATGGGACTCGAGGCCATCGAAGAAATCGAAGTTATCACCGCCGCACTCTGCGCCGAAATCTTCAACGCATCATTCGCAGAAATACGAGTCCCGTCCGGTGCTATCGCCAATCTGTACGGTTTTATGGCAACCTGCCAGCCCGGAGATACCATCATTGCGCCACCTGCCTCAATTGGTGGCCACGTAACCCATCATCTCGATGGATGTGCTGGACTGTACGGTGTAAAAACAGTCAACGCACCGGTAAACTCCGACGGCTATACCATCGATGTAGCAGCCTTACGCAAACTCGCCAGCACCGTCAAACCAAAACTGATCACCGTCGGCAGCAGCCTCAACCTGTTTGAACACCCGGTCCGGCAGGTACGGGAAATTGCCGATCAAACCGGGGCAAAAGTGTTGTTTGATGCAGCACATCAGTGCGGCATCATCGCCGGTAAGTCATGGAAAAATCCGTTGCAGGAAGGTGCACACCTTATGACCATGAGCACCTATAAAAGCCTTGGCGGACCGGCCGGCGGGTTGATCGTGTCCAACGATGCAGAGATCATCCAACGCCTGGACGCGATTGCATTCCCGGGCATGACCGCAAACTTCGACGCGGCAAAGTCAGCGGCACTGGCCATTACCATGCTTGACTGGCGCGAGCACGGCGAAGCCTATGCCGACAAAATGATCTCGGTCGCCGCATCACTGGCCGATGCACTACACACCGAAGGCTTGCCCGTGTTTGCCAAAGCTCAGGGGTTTACCGCATCGCATCAGTTTGCCATTGAAGCCGCTGAATTCGGTGGCGGACAAACCGCCTCTAAAAAACTCCGTCAGGCGGGTTTTCTGGCCTGTGGTATAGGCTTGCCCATCGCAGAGGTCAGCAATGACATGAACGGCTTGCGTATCGGCACCCCGGAACTAGTACGCTGGGGCATGACCGAGGCGCACGCCGCGCCACTCGCGTCACTGATTGCACGGGCGCTACGGTCATCCGACCCACAGCAGCTCAGCACCGAAACACGGGCGTTACGCGCTGACTTTACCGCTCTGCATTACGTGACTTAAACACCGCACTAAATGCTGATCGTGGAAATCAGCTTGTCGGCGGGGACGTGGTGGGGTCTAATGGGCTTCACCCTTCCTTCGGCTTTCATTTGCTAAGCGTCCCGCTGCAGGCAATTCTGGTCTCCGTGCTGATCCACACGTTGTGGGGCGGCAACCCCATTGGTGGCAAGTTCGGTCTTGAAGTTTTTCCACCGGCATGGAGCGCGCTGATACGCTTCCTGTTTGGTATTGCCACTATTATGCTGTGGTGCCTGTATCGCAAGCACCGTCTGTGGCCGCAGGCACACGAGTGGGGGCCGATCTTCAAAATCGGTGTCCTGTTTACCCTGCAGATATTTTTAATGAACACCGGGTTCAATCATACCAGTGGCATCAATGCCTCAATCCTGATATCCACCAACCCGTTGTTTGCTGCACTGTTCGCACATCTAATGATCGAAGGCGACAGACTCACCCCTATGCGTGGCCTCGGCTTACTGATCGCCTTCAGCGGCGTCTGCCTGACTCTGATACAGGCCGTCGGCGACAACCTAAGCTTTGGCAATTTAGGCGACTGGATCTGCCTGACCAGTGCCTGCCTGTTAGGCTTTCGACTGATAGCAAGCGCAAACGTCATGCGCCAGGTCGACCCCTTCAGACTCGCCATCTGGCAAATGGTCGTGTCGCTGCCATTTTATCTGCTGATCGGACTATCGACCGAAACCATCAACTGGCCGGCGCTATCGATTGCCGCCGTCCTTGGACTGGCTTATCAGGGCGTGATTGTAGCGGGACTGGGCTTTATGGTGTCACTGTGGTTAATCAGTAAGTACCGCCCCAGTGTCATGACCGGGTTTAACTTTCTGGCACCGGTCAGCGGCGTGTTGCTGGCCGCGTTGTTACTCGGTGAGACCATCACCCTGATGGCCGTCACCGGCACCGCACTGGTGGCCGCGGGCATGGTACTGATCGCCCTGCGCAGCTAAGCGGTAAGTCGTTACCCACAGTGGCAGCAATCAGTTATTGTCCACCGGCTGCAGAAAACCAAAATCACAGCCCTCATCGGCTTGCAGAACTTCTTCAGCATACAGCTTGTTGTAACCGCGCAGCGTGGCCGGATTATCGAGCAACTGGCCAAGGGCTGCACGTCGTGCGGTAAGTTGCGCCTCGTCAACCAATAGATCGATGCGACGATCTTTCACTGACAGCTTTATCCGGTCACCGGTTCTGACCAAAGCCAGCGGACCAGCTACTGCGGCTTCCGGCGTTACGTGCAGCACAATGGTGCCAAACGCAGTACCCGACATACGTGCATCGGAAATACGCACCATATCGGTGACGCCGCGACGCGAGAGTTTTTTCGGTATCGGCAGATAGCCTGCCTCCGGCATTCCCGACTGGCTTTTCGGCCCGGCGTTCTGCAACACCATAAAATCATCTTCGGTGATGTCGAGCCCGGGATCATCAATACGTGCCGCCAGATCTTCCAACGAGCTAAACACCACTGCCCGACCCTCTTTCTCAAACAACGTTTGATCCGCTGCAGAACGTTTCAGTATCGCCCCCTGTGGCGCCAGTGAGCCAAACAGTGCGACCAGACCACCGACCGCATCCTGTGGCTTATCAGCACTGGCAATCACCGACCGATCAACCGGCAATGATTCCTCTGCAGCCAGGCGCGCCCCCAGGGTGTCACCGGTGACGGTCATCACATCGAGATTTAATTTCGGTTTCAACTCGCGCAGCACTGCGCCCATGCCACCGGCAAAAAAGAAGTCTTCCATATAGTGGTTGCCAACCGGCTTCAGGTTCACCAGCACCGGTGTGTCATCGGACAACTGATTGAGCCAGGTCAGCGGTATTTTAATACCCAGCCGACCGGCCACCGCCGTCAGATGAATAATGGCATTGGTTGAGCCGCCCAGTGCCAGCAACACCCTGAGTGCATTTTCAACAGCATCACGGGTAATAATCTGCGAGGGTTTAATCGGGTTTTCAATCAACCGCACCGCAGCAACGCCAGAGGCCTCTGCAGCACGCAACCGATCCGCATGCACCGCAGGTATAGCGGCCGTGCCCGGCAATGACATACCGAGTGCCTCGGCAATGCAGGCCATTGTAGACGCTGTACCCATCACCGCGCAGGTGCCGGCAGTTGTCGCAAGCCGACCCTCTAGATCGTTGATCTCTTCAGTGCTTATATTGCCGGCGCGGTAGCTGGCCCAGTAGCGACGGCAATCGGTACAGGCACCAAGACGCTCTTCGCCATAGCGCGAGGTCATCATCGGACCGCCAACCAGTTGTATCGCAGGCAGATCAGCAGAAGCCGCGCCCATCAGCTGTGCAGGCACGGTTTTATCACAGCCACCCATTAACACCACCGCATCCATCGGCTGCGCACGAATCATCTCTTCGGTGTCGATAGACATCAGGTTGCGAAACTTCAGACTGGTAGGGCTCTGAAACACCTCACCCAATGAGATAGTCGGGAACTCCAGAGGCAACGCACCGGACGCCAGCACACCGCGCTTAACCGCTTCGAGCAGCTCGGGAAAATGACGGTGGCAGTTATTAAACCCCGACGGCGTGTACGCAATACCGACGATCTTCTTTTCCAGCATTTCCCGCGAATAGCCCATCGAGCTGGCAAAAGAACGGCGCAGATAAATTGAAAAATCCCGGTCGCCGTAATTGGTCAGGCCCTTTCCAAGGCCAACGGGTTTAGTGTCACTCATTTGGGTCGTTGCCTGTCTGTTTTCACAGGGACAACAATAACACTTGGGCTGGTAAAAATTGCGTACCTGAGAAAAACTATTTTCTGTCTTTGGTGTAATTGTATCAGCAGCGATGTTGGGCAGATCCCTTCTCAACGGATGAGTCAAGTGTAGTTTTGTCCCCGCTGTTGCTCGCAAAACCGTGAGTGAAACTCCCGGCATACACGGCTTCTGTAGATGTACTACTTCACGGGTCCAATTATTATGATTTACTGTTTTTGCTTGAAGGCATTCCCCCTGCCACAGCTTCCGGCCGGGCGATGTCACTTGACACAGTTCCGGGCTCAATAACGCTAAATGTCAAAGCAACTCCCGCTGATCTACCGTTGGTATTTTCTACAGTAGCGGCTACTATTGTCCGCTTTCGGCCATTAGCAGACATTGAACGAGGGTAGATGACGATAGTGACTGTTGACAAAGAATGGATTTTTAGCGAGTTGAGAAAGACTACAAAAGATCTC
>CALKXD010000169.1 GCA_938003855.1 uncultured Granulosicoccaceae bacterium
ATCACACACATCTTGCAAAGGTATATGATGAGTAGTTCGACGAATACCGTGTTGGTATTGTTTAGATCCCCTCTAAACTGTTTTTAGTCCAGTCATCCATCCGTCAGTGATGGAAGCCACGCATGTTTGCCACGCATCGAAACTCGATCCCGCATGCGACTAAGGTTCAGCTAGCGCCCCCGATATAGTATATTTCTGACCGACACCCTGTTCTGGCGGTTATCGTCAAACGATGAATGATGTCGAGCCTGCGGGTGAATTTTTTCCATAAAAATATTGGGGCTGTATCGAGGCCTTGGGATGATCCATCTATGAAGCGATCTGAAGTTAACGCCATTATGGCTGATGCGGACAAGTTTATTCGTTCGTTTGGTTTTATATTGCCGCCGTTTGCCTATTGGACGCCCGCTCAGATGCGTGAGCGTCGAGCCGATATCGGCGGAATTGTCGATGCGTGCCTCGGGTGGGATATCACCGATTACGGACTGGGTAATTTTGATGAGATGGGGCTTTTTCTGTTTACCGTGCGCAATGGCTCTCAACAGGATCTGGCTCGTGGTGGCGGTATGTGCTACGCAGAGAAAATAATGATCTCCCGCGACAGGCAGATTTCACCGATGCATCGGCATATCGTTAAAGCGGAAGATATTATTAACCGTGGTGGTGGCATACTGGCGCTGCAGCTGTTTAATTCAGATAAGGACGGTAACGTGGATGAAACGACCGATGTGACCGTCGCAACCGATGGGGTTTCCCGTACTCAGGGCCCCGGTGAAATCCTACGCCTGAAGCCCGGAGAAAGTGTCACTCTGATGCCCGGTAACTGGCATTCGTTCTGGGGTGAAGAGGGCGACGTTCTGATTGGCGAAGTTTCAACCGTCAATGATGATCGAACCGACAATGTGTTTCGTGAGCCTATCGGACGGTTTGCCACCATTGAAGAAGACATTGAACCCACCCATTTGCTGGTCTCTGATTACGAGCAACTACTCACCTGAACCGACCGGGCAGGGGTGTGTAAGCAGTCAGTCCATTACGATACTCGCGCCTGTGTGACGCTGCATCGCATGCCGTCACCTTAACCTGCCGGTTGTTGTGCATTCGTCATTGAATCTGTTGTCAGCAGAGTCACCGGGCTGTGTATTACAACACCGCTGTGCTGCACGTGAAGCAGATTGTTGTGGCCAAAGCGGTACTAAATTGGACTGGCGCTTATCTCAATTCGAAGTATATACTGGAGCGTACCGGTCATTCTCTGGTGAGTGTTTGTCGCAGATTCACCGTAATCTCCACGGCAAACAAAGCGGCTTTTAAGCCCATGATCAGCGTATTCCCGCTGATACAAAAAATACCGTTCCAGTTCTTTAATTGAGAGATAGCTATGCATATAGGCATACCTAAAGAGGTATACGTGGGCGAAAACCGCGTTGCACTGACGCCGGAAACCGCAGTGCACATACAGAAACTCGGGCATCAGCTCACCATTGAAAGTGGTGCCGGCGTTGCTGCCAATTACAGTGATCAATCTTATTCTGATGTCGGTGTTACCGTTGCTACGGATACTCGCGCCGTGTGGTCCTGCGATGTTGTGATGAAAGTACGCGCCCCGGGCCAACACCCGCAATATGGCGAAGAGCTAGAAATGCTGAAGCCCGACGCCGTGCTGATCAGCTTTCTCTGGCCGGCGCAGAATGAAGCATTGCTAAAAGCGCTCGCCGCAAAAGAAGTGACTGCGCTGGCGGTTGATTCGGTGCCGCGGATATCACGTGCACAGAAGCTAGACGTTTTAAGTTCAATGGCGAACATCGGCGGCTATCGTGCCGTCGTTGAAGCGGCCAGTCATTTCGGTCGTTTTTTTACCGGCCAGGTCACCGCGGCCGGTAAGGTGCCGCCGGCCAAGGTCATGGTCATTGGTGCTGGTGTCGCAGGCCTTGCCGCTATTGGGGCCGCGCGGGGTATGGGCGCTATTGTTCGCGCCTTTGATACCAGGCCTGAAGTAAAAGAGCAGGTTGAAAGTATGGGGGCAGAATTTCTCGAGCTTGACTTCGAAGAAGATGCCAGCGGTGAAGGCGGTTACGCCAAAGTCATGAGTAAAGAGTTTATTGAAGCGGAAATGGCGTTGTTTGCCGAGCAGGCGAAAGAGGTGGATATCATTATTACCACTGCGCTGATTCCAGGTCGACCCGCGCCGGAGCTAATCAAAACCGAGATGGTTGAATCAATGAAACCCGGTAGCGTGATTGTCGATCTCGCCGCTGAGCAGGGCGGTAACTGCAAGCTGACCCAGGCCAATGAGGTGATCCGTCATGGCGATGTCACTTTGATCGGTTACACCGATTTGCCGAGCCGTATGGCGGCACAGTCCAGCCAGCTCTTTGGTACTAATTTACGACACCTGCTGACAGATCTGACCCCCGACAAAGATGGTGTGATCAATGTGAATATGGATGACGAGGTCATTCGTGGCACCACTGTCGTTAACCGTGGTGAGATCAGTTGGCCGCCACCGGCACCGAAGCTCAGTGCCGCACCGCCAAAGCCGGTCGCAGCAGCAGCAGAGCCGGTAGTCGTGGAAGAACTGTCGACCTTTGCAAAAGTTAAGGGAACACTGATAGCGGCGACCGTCGCGGTGCTTGCCGTGTTTGCTGTGGGGTCCGTCGCACCGGCAGAATTCATGAGCCACTTTACGGTATTTGCACTGGCGTGCTTTGTTGGATACCAGGTGATCTGGAGTGTGACACCGGCGTTGCACACACCGTTGATGAGCGTCACCAATGCGATCAGCGGGATTATTGTGGTGGGTGCGTTATTGCAGATTTCATCGCCGTCGGGGTTTGTTGTCTTTCTGGCGTCAGTAGCTGTGTTGGTGGCTTCCATCAACATTGTGGGTGGTTTCATGGTCACTCAGCGCATGCTGAAGATGTTTCGAAAATAGGAAAATCAGCTGATGAATTCAGGAATGGTGACCGCTGCGTACATTATTGCAGCAATCTTTTTTATTCTGAGCCTGGCGGGTTTAAGCAACCAGGAAACGGCGCGGCGCGGTAATTGGTTTGGTATCGCAGGGATGACGATTGCGATACTGGCGACGGTCGCGAGTGCTTCTGTTACCAGTTACAGTTTACTGATTTTGATGATGGTGATCGGTGGCGGGATTGGTGCGGTGATGGCGCGCCGGGTGCAAATGACTGAAATGCCCGAACTCGTAGCTATTCTGCACAGTTTTGTCGGTCTGGCTGCGGTGTTGGTGGGTTTTGCGACCTACTTTGATCCAACCCTGCATCTCGAAGGTGCCGAGCACACTATTCATAACGTCGAGATTTATCTAGGCATTTTAATCGGTGCTGTTACATTTACCGGATCGGTGGTTGCCTTTGGCAAGCTCAACGGAAAAATTGGCAGTAAGCCACTGATGCTACCGCACCGCCACATGCTCAACCTGGGCATTGCTGTGTTGTGCGTCTTTTTATTATTTATATTTCTGATCGCCGGTAAAGGTTTTGGCACGCTGGTACTGATTGTGATGACGGTGCTTGCTTTGGTGTTCGGAATTCACATGGTGATGGCAATCGGTGGGGCGGATATGCCGGTGGTTATTTCTATGCTGAACAGCTACTCGGGCTGGGCGGCGGCCGCAACCGGCTTTATGTTATCGAATGATCTATTGATCATCGTTGGCGCGCTGGTTGGCAGTAGCGGGGCGATTCTCAGTTACATTATGTGTCGTGCCATGAACCGGCAATTCCTGAGTGTGATTATGGGCGGCTTTGGTGCGGCACCTACAGCGGCAGTCGGTGATGATGGCGAAGAACAGGGAGAGGCAATACCGATTTCCGCAGACGAGGTAAGTCAGTTGCTGCTTGATGCCGAAGAGGTAGTCATAGTACCCGGTTATGGTATGGCGGTGGCACATGCGCAGCATCCGGTCTCTGAGCTGACCAAGGCGCTGAAAGACAAAGGTGTTAACGTGCGGTTTGCTATCCATCCGGTAGCAGGGCGCATGCCCGGCCACATGAATGTGCTGCTGGCTGAGGCCAATGTGCCCTATGATCTGGTTCTGGAAATGGATGAGATCAACGATGAGCTCTCCGGGATTGATGTGGTGATCGTGATAGGCGCGAATGACATTGTTAACCCGGCAGCGCTGGATAACCCTAGCAGCCCGATTGCCGGGATGCCGGTACTTGAAGTCTGGAATGCAAAGACTGTTGTGGTGTCCAAGCGCAGTATGGCGACCGGTTATGCCGGAGTGGAAAATCCGTTGTTTTTCAAGGAAAATACACGGATGCTGTTTGGGGACGCGAAGGATAGTGTCGAGGCAATCCGGCAGTCCATTCGCTAGTAAAGGCTCATTATTATGACTAAAACAATCATCGTGGTGTTTGCAACACTGCTCTCATCGCTGGTCTCTGCGGCGGATCTCACCGGGCGCTGGAACACCGAAAAGTCAGACAGTGGAAGCTGGCTGACTGTGGATATCCAACCGTGCGGTGACAGACTCTGCGGAATAATTGTTGAACTACACCAGGCAAAGGATCAGTCGCTAATCGGTACCGAGATGATCAAGGGAATGAAAAAGAAATCTGAGACTGCCTACAGCAAGGGCAAGATATATGCACCGGACACTGAAAAGTGGTATCGATCAAAAATGAAACTGAACGACGACGATACCCTGAAAGTCTCAGGCTGTATTCTCGGTGGTGTTATTTGTCGTTCGCAAACCTGGACACGCGCTCAATAGAGTTGCTCTGGCGCTGCCGTTGTTTACGGCAGCTGCGTTGAGCCCTTCGGCGTCCATAACACCGGCGTCGCCAAGTCGGCAGCCGATCTACACACTATAAAAGAAGAACCCCTATGCGATGTCTAGAAGCTCCAGGGCGCTCCCCGGTCCATTCGACGCACGGGATGGCGGCAACGTCGCACCCGCTTGCAAGTAATGCCGCACTTGAGCTGCTGAGGCTTGGTGGTAATGCGCTCGACGCGGCGATTGGTGCCTGTGCCGTGCAATGTGTCGTCGAGCCGCACTCCACCGGTATTGGTGGTGATTGCTTTTGCCTCTATGCACCTGAGGGGAGTTCGCAGCTGGTTGCGTATAACGGGTCTGGCCAAACACCGGCGGCAGCAACCACCGAGTGGTATCAGGCGCAGGGGATTACAACGATTGAACGTCAGACACCCCACTCAGTAACGGTGCCGGGGGCTGTGAATGCCTGGCATCAGTTAAATCAGGATCACGGCAAGCTGTCGCTGGCCGAAATTTTAGCGCCAGCCATTGGCTATGCGCGTGATGGATATCCGATCTCATCACGGGTAAGCGTGGACTTTGCGCGACAGATTGATCTGCTGCGTCGCGATAAAAATGCCGCATCGGTTTTTATGGTCGACGGTGCCACGCCGGCGGTTGGCAGTATGCACCGGCAGCCGGCACTGGCGGCAACGCTGCAGGCGATTGCCGCGAATGGCCGTGACGCCTTCTATAAAGGTGAAATTGCCAGTGATATGGTCGACTACCTGAATGAACTCGGCGGTCTGCATACGCTCAACGATTTTGCATCAGTCAGTGGTGAGTATGTCACCCCGATTTCAACTGGCTTTCGTGACTACCAGGTGTTTCAGATACCGCCCAACGGCCAGGGTGTCATCGCCTTGCAGTTGCTGAACATTGTCAGTGGCTTTGCCGCCGATGAAGGTCAGGCATTGTCGGTAGACAGACTGCACAGGGAAATAGAAGCCGGACGTCTGGCCTATCAGGACCGCAGTCTATATGTAGCTGATCAGCGCCATGCTGATGTGCCGGTTGACTGGCTGTTGTCGGCGGAGCACGCACAGGAAATGCGTGATGCCATCGACCCGTCACGTGCACTGGCTGAATTGCCACAGTTCACGTCGCCGAGGCATGAGAGCACGGTATACATCAGTGTGGTAGACAAGGACCGCAATACCTGCAGTTTTATTAACTCGATATTTCATAGCTTCGGCAGTGTGCAGATGGCTCCGAAATCAGGCGTGATGCTGCACAACCGTGGCGAGAGTTTTGTTGTTGAACCAGGACACCCTAATTGCATTGACGCTGCCAAGCGACCGATGCACACCATTATTCCCGGCATGGTGGCAAAAGGGGATCGTGCTGTCATGCCTTATGGCGTCATGGGGGGCGACTATCAGTCCTATGGGCATATGCAGTTTCTGACTCGCTATTTTGACTTCGGGATGGACATACAGGAAGCGCAGGATATGCCACGCTTGTTTCCAATACCCGGAAGCCGCGACGTTGAAGCAGAGAGCACCCTGCCCGCGGCGGTAGTCGAGGCGCTTCGTGCCAGGGGGCATAACATTGTGCCGGCTGCCATTCCATTGGGCGGTTCACAGGCGATCTGGATAGATTGGGACAACGGTGTACTCACCGGCGGTTCTGACCCGCGCAAAGACGGTTGCGCTATCGGCTACTAGTTCGTGCCGATCCGGAAACAAGCGCTACTGCGTACCACTCAGGCACGCAATCTTATGCCGACCACAGGTAGTTACTTAAGAACAACTAAGCGCCTACATGGGGTAGGCAAAATCTCACGCACCTGAATGATCCTCGCGACACCCTGTTTCTGGATAGGCACTAGCTGGCGAGGCAATTGCACTGACCGCTGCCATCTGTGCGCCCTGTCTGACTGACACCGAAGAACGGCACTGCAGACAGCCGCTTTACCTGAACGCAAACACATTGCCCCGTGTGATTCCAGGCTAATCTTGTCGGCCTTGCTCTGGTACTATTGCAGCTTCGTCAAAAGCAAAATCAGCCTGTCTCATCAC
>CALKXD010000170.1 GCA_938003855.1 uncultured Granulosicoccaceae bacterium
GGTATCTGCGCCCACGCCAAGATCATCATTGGCGTCGGTTTTGGCAATGTCGGTTGGGTTGGGAACGGTCGTTGTTACCGGTGTGACTGAACCGGCGTAATCGTCTAAAGCACCGCCGGAGCCGTCTGCACCGTCACGTTCGCCAGCATCGACATCTTCAAGAGATGTCCAGGTGAAATCGAGGTCATTGGTCAGCACTTGCCCAGGCTGGACACTGTTATCTACTGAGACCTGATAGGTGATATCAATGCTGTCACCTACAGGAATGTTGATGGAGTTAGCCGTTCCGGAAATAGTGGAATCCGACCAGGTCAGCACATAAGGGTCACCCACCGTACCAGTACCACTAATACTCGGGTCAGTAATTGCGTTGTTTGCTGCCGATGTAGTGACTACCTGTTCAACAGCGGAGGAACTGGCCACATAGGTGACGCCCACCGGCAAGGTATCGGTAATTTCAACATCGAAGGCGTCGGCACCATCTGTACCCCCTTCGGTTAGGCGAACACGGTATTCGAGTACATCGCCGGCATTGGGTGCCGTAAGAGTCGCAAAGGTCGTTGGGTCGCTTTGGCTGACATTTCGACCTGCTTTGGTACCGGTCACTTCCGGCTCCAAAACGGTGATAGTCGCAGGCGGTGTTGAGGTAACGGTTTCGTCCGTCGCGTCTTCACCGTCATCAAACACAACTGTTGCATTATTCGATAGGTCATCGCCAGCATCGGTGTCGGTGTCGTTATTGATACGAACAAAGTAGGTAATGGTGATGGTCGGAGCAATGGCCGTTGTCAAGGTATCGTCTTCTGAATCTGTGACGACTTCACTGAAATCCCAGGTGATGGTGCCACTGGATTCATCGGTTGGAATACTGCCGGAAACGCCAATCGCCGTTTCAATATCGGCGGTTGTCGTCAGGGTCGTGTTGCCATTAATACTGGCAATACCGGATGTTGCGATACTGACATCGTAGGTGGCGTTATCAAGGAAGATAAAACTGGCATCACCGGAATCATCCAGATCATCGGTGAGTACCAGGTCATTAACAGAGCCTTCAGGCAAGGTAACCACAATTTGATACTGTTTAATCGCACCAATGACCGGGCTGACAGAAGTAGACAGATCGGTTTTCGCCAACGTCAGGCTTGGCATGGTTACCGAATCGGACGCACTGGCCTCATAGTCATTTAGCGCGCTGCCTGCATTAGGCAAGGCACCATTACGCATGCCTGTTGCCGTGCCATCTGCGCCAATTGATCCACCCGCATTCAGCGCAGTGGTATCGGCATCCATCGATGTCCAGGCTGCCTCGACCGTATTATCGAGATCTTCAACAAACTGTGCCGTGTCATCAATGGTCACTTCATAGGTAAAGGTGTAGGTGGTGCTGACCGGAATACTGCTGTAGGTGAATATGGGCGCGTTGGTTGTACTTTCGTCGACGCTAAAGAACGCGCCACCAGTGGTCGCAGATGAACTGGTGGTCACATAGCTAAGATCGTTGGCCTGAGTGACCAGATCTTCTTCAATATCGACATTGTAGGCGACCGCCTCGGTACTGGTGTTCTGTGCGGTAACCGTAATGGTCAGAGTATCGCCAGCATCAAAACCGGTGGTCGGCGCGATGGTTTTGGTCAGAACGATCGTTGGCTCGATAATACGCAGGTGCATATCGTCCATTAAGAAGGTTTGTGTGCCTGAGCTGTTGCTGTAGTTGACTTCGGCGTCGACATTAGTGACCACCGCATCCGATGTGGCTGCACCGCTAGCCACATTACCCGCTTCGTTATCAACCCGGGCAATAAAGACGGCGTTGATCGTACGCTCTGCGTCCGTACCAATAACAACCAGTTCGGTTGCACCGCCCGCGGCGGTATCTGCAGCGGCGGAAATATCCCATTCGACAGTAGTTCCAGAGCAGGTCGGCGTGACGGTGAGATCAGAGCCTAACCCATAAGAGGTTGGACCACTGGGGTCAGTCACATCGAAGACAATGCGATCCAGTGTCAGGTCGCCGGCCTCAATACAGGTAAGGCCACCGGGTAAGGTATCGGAGACCACTAGGTCATCCACCGTTGATTGCGGTACGACAAATGACAACTGGTATTCGATTTCCTCACCAATCACCACATCCACCGGGTTGGCGGAGTTGTTACCGCCTGCAGTAGTGACAGGGAAACTTTCACCGTCGGTGTCGACGGATAGGTCAAGAATGCTTTTTGAGCCTGACATCGATGCAATAATCGAATCAACGGTTAAGTCGGCCGTATCATCGATAGTGTAAATCCGCTCACCCATTTCTTCACCGGGCTCATCCGAGGGCGAACCCGTGAGGTCGTCAACTGCCGAGCCGTGATCTTCGCTGAGAGTACCACCTACGGCTTCAGCCGTATTGGTGATGACTTCTGCAGGCGTTGCAGAGGTATCCAATGTGACGCGATAGAGGAAGGTAATCGAATCACCTTCAGCAATCTCATCCAAATCCACGTTATGAGCTTCGGTAAATTCGATGGTATCGCCCGTTGCCCCTGTGCCATCGAAAATACCTTCATTGGCATCTGCACCATCTGTCAAGCCATCACCATCGTTATCAATGCCATCACTGGTAAAATCAACGACTGTGTAGTCGACATCAAGATCGTCGCTGATCACCACATCAAACCAGCCACCTCGTGTGCCCGTTCCAGCGGCGGGGTTAGTAAGTACGATCTGAAACTCAAGCACGTCACCCGCTTGACCCATTGCAGTTGCAGCAAAACTGCCAGCATCAGTGAAATTACGAATCTGCTTGGTGATTTCAGGGTTAGGGGTTACCACTCGCGCGTAGTCGCGGCGAGTATTGACGGCAGGATAGCCATCGGTTGCCGAGTTAAACGTCTGCCCTAATGCCTCGAACGTCAGGAGCATTGTGTTAAATCGAGTTCGATCGTGACGAATATCGTTCCCGCTGGTTCCTTCAGTGTCGTCCGGTAGGTTTTTCGCACGGGTAGTAATATCTATCTCAAGATCGGTTGATCCACTTGCTGCGAGATTGACCCCTGAACCGCCGTTTGAAAAATCCCAGTCAACATCTTCTTCACTACCAAAGGTGAGCGCACCACCATCTTCCTGGGTAACGACCGGGGCAACACCAAAGTCATTGGTGACAACATTGTCGGTAACATAACCGAAATTGCCATTGTTATTACCTTGTAGATCATCGTTGACAACAAGATTGGTAATATTGGTTCCGGGGCTACCAAACCAGGTCGCATCTAAACGGTAGGTACAGTCCTCACCAACCTGTACT
>CALKXD010000171.1 GCA_938003855.1 uncultured Granulosicoccaceae bacterium
CTGACAACAGTGCTATCGGGAACACCCCGGTGTATCGCTGTCGCTAGATTGCTGTTATGAAAAAATGAGTGGGGAGATACTGTAGCCCTGACTTAATTGCCGGCAAAACGATTACCGCAAGAGCGCCATACCCCCGGGGACATGCAACCCTGAAACAGTTACCGTGTTTCCAGAGTGGTTATTGCGATCACTCTATCCAGTGCGTTAAGGGCGATTTTCCCTTTTTTTAGAATCAATTCAATAGAAACCATTTCTATATCTATTTTCTAATGGGACTTACCGCTATATAGCTCACGGCGCACAGCAACATAGATCTGTTACAGACTGCCCGACCCGCTGTAGCGCGCGCGTTTAAGAGCACTGCCAGCAGGTGTGGTGCAACCCGACCGCTCCGACAGCATCTAACCTTATATATCCAATTTTTTACTGTGTCGCTGCGGTTTTATCTATTACATCAAAAAAACGATTCTTTAAGGTGCGCTGATTTTCATAGATCGACCCCTGCATCGGTGCTTCCGGCAACGGCAGTCGAATCGGTACTTGCTCGCACCTTGGCTCAAGCGTTGGCTCACCGGCCACAATCCACGAGTCATACTCGGCCAGGTCTGCGACTGGCTGGACCAGCGGCCATGCATCATTCGCAGTGAACTGGTACAACAGAAAGTTGCGTGAGCGGTCTGAGCGATTTAGCGCAGATCCGTGAACCGCCCGCACATGGTGAAAGGTGACTGAGCCGGCGCGCCCCTTCAGTGGCACGGCGCTGTCGAAGTCGGCGTCGCTTTGATGCGGATCAATGGCACCACAAAATACCCCGTCAGCATGGTGGTCGTGAATCTTCCCTTTGTGGCTACCGGGAATCACTTGCATCGGCCCGTTGATATCATCGACGTCATCAAGCATCACACCTACAGCCAGTAGATCATCGTTGGTGTGCGGATAGAAGGCCCAGTCCTGGTGCCACTCGACAGCCGCGCCGAACCCGGCGGCTTTCATATTCAGCTTTGCGGTCTGGAAGCGGACGCCCGGGCCGACCAGCCTGGTTAGAATTGACACCAGCTTTGGCTGGCGCATCAGTGCATCCACACTGGGCATTACTCTGTGTGGCTCTTTGATACGCCGAACCCTCGGCTCTGCAGAACTGTGGGTGTCTTCCAGGTCATAGACCGCGTTATTTTCACTGACAGAGACTGACTCTGCAATCAGGCGGGCAAGGTCTGATCGCAGCGCTTCGAGTTCAGTTTGCGACACGACGTTTTCTACAATCAGATATCCTTCATCGCGATAAAACTGTATTTCTTTTTCAGTGATCATAGTGACACTCCCGTAGTTGCTTGAAGTATACCCGGCACAACTTATCAGGCAACCGCTGTACCGTATGCCGAAAGAAGTAACAATAAAATAACACTATTAATTCGCACAGCGGATGCGAGCAACGAAGTACCTATCGTTGATGCCAGTCTTCAGTCATCGCCTTTGCACCAACCAGCTCGGCATAACCGGCCCCCGTGGTGCCGGTCGGATCAGTACCGAAATAGCGCGGATCAAGGTCAGCCGAAGCGATCTGATAACGCACATCACACGACAGACGAACGCGGTTATCTGTAGTGACGTTATCCAGCGCACCGTGCAGCAGATACATACCGAAAACCAGTACATCGCCGGCGCCAAAGTCAGTCGTCAGCAAGCGCGTGTTGCGACTTTTTGCAAAGGCAAGCGGACTCATATCAAATGACGTCTTGCGCGATAAGTTGTCAGAGATATTTATTCCGCGAAACTGTTGCGCGATATCGTCAAACTTATGAGAATTCTCAACAATGAACAATGGCCCCATCTGCGAGGGCACATCACCCAGTGCAATCCACGCTGTCGTAACGTGCTCGGTTGTGCCGGTGAAAAAAGGCGCATCACAGTGAACATGGGTAAGCTTGCCCGGACCCGCCGGTCGCAGAAACAGGTAGTCCTGCACACGAGATTCTTCTCCGAGCAGGATGTCCATCAGGTTATGCAGCCTGCGCCCGTGGCTCAATCGCCGCAGCGTCCAGGTTTCACTCACAGAGCGCCAGAACGCACCGCGGTCAGGCTGCTTTTGATCGCGGCTGCTGCTGCCCGTAAAAATACCGTCCAGTACCGGTTCGGCAATCTCGTCGACTGACGCCAACCGCGTGAAGATGTCGCGCCGCGCAGCCATGACATCAGCATGGTCAAAAAATGATCGAAGATAAATATAGCCGTCTTCGTCCATGCGCCGCACGAGCTCACCGGCATCGGCAACCACGGGCGCGCTATCACGCAGGGACCCCAGATGTTGCTTATCGATAGATTCGCCTTGCGCTACGATTTCCCGCATTGGTATTTGCTCCACTGTCAAAAAAACACGCTGCTGTTGCTGTACTGATAAATAGGCTTCCGCTCGCCGCGCCCGGCTGCAGCGGCACGATCAGGCTCCGCTACACATTATGCCGGGTGGCGAATCGGGTTAATTAGTGCCCATCCGGAAACAAGCGCTACTGCGTACCACTCGGGCACGCCATCTTTTACCGACTACAGGTAATTACTAAAGAACAACTAAGCGCCTACCTGTGGCAGGAAAATTCTCACGCACCTGAATGATACTCGCGACCCCCTGTTTCCGGACAGGCACGAATCAGCAGATCAGCCTGCGCCTTGCATAACATGGTGATTAACTCAACGCCTATACCACCGGTGACAACAACCGTTGTGTTTTTCAGATTTTCATAAAACACAATAATCCCTCCAACCGGCCTGTGCAGGCACATGGTATACGATGGGAGCACTATAACTTAATCTGTGCAACAGCCTTCGGTGGTGTTAAGTGACAAGCGTCAAAGCCTGGCGACCCGTTGCTGAATCGGTCACAGCTCGCGCGCAGCATGCAACGGTAGATAGCTCGGCGTCGACGGTATCTTGTGGCCGCAACGCAATGCGTGCTTGACGCTGCGTTTCTTCCGGGAAGCGCAGGCACGGGTAACGCTCTATGTGACTGAGGTCTACTGCGGATTGTCAACAGCCCACCAGTCGCCACTGCCTCTGCCCGCTGATTCCATCATCACTGATGCTCCTTCTGCCACCGGCTCAATATCCATCAGGAAACGATGTGCAGGACTCATGCGCTCATACAGGCCGGGAGTAAGGTACTGGCGCTGCACCAGTTGTTGCGGCAAATCACGACGGGTGTAAGTCATGTGCAGTACACGTCGACGCCCCCCGCCCTGGTTCAGCGTTCCGGAGTGCCATAGACAGGAATTAATAATTATCGCCGAGCCGCGCTTGCAGGTGACCAGTAACTCATCCGGATGAGGTGCTGACAGATCTGGCGGCACCCGTGCTTTTTCTTCGTCGGTTAAGGGCGACGGCTGCCAGTCATAGACATTAACTGCTGCCACATTTACCGGTTGCCAGTGATGCGAGCCGGGAACAGCACGCATCGGCCCGTTGTTGAGAGTGATGTCATCGAAAGCGACAACAGCGTTACTTACCCACCAGTCATCACTGAATTTTTTCGGTACATCGGCGTGTAAATCCTGATGCCCACCACCTGGTAACGGCTCCCTGAGGTTGGCACCGTGCAGCTTAAACTCACCGAGAAGATGATGGCTTGCCAGCAACAGTGCGGGAATCTCGAGACAGGCATCAAAGGCGCTGCTTTTGTTGAATATATTAGAGACGCGCTGTGCTGTGGGCTCGATGTGAACTTCGTGTCCGCCCTGATCCTGTTCGGAGTCGGCCAAGCGATCAAACTCGGCCGCCATTAGGTCACATTGCTTGTCAGTCAGGGCGTTTTCGGCGATGAAAAAACCGTCCTTGTCCAGCGACAACAATTGCTCAGCCGATAATTGATCGCGAAGCCCTATCTCTCTCAATGCCTGTTTGGTGTACATAGAGACATTCCTTACGCAACAGGATATAGAGATACAACAAAAAATATTAACTTGTCAACATTAACGCCAAACACAGCGATGGCGACAAACCGGACCAGCTGAAAACTGAATTACCGCGCTGGTACGCAAAGCAGCTTATCGCCGCGTCGTGCCACCTGGCACGAGCCGTTAAGAGTGCCTTCAGGCGTGGCAACGGTGCAGGAATCATTAACCACCAGGCTTTCACAGGCATCAAACGCTTCCTGTGGTGGAGGCCCGCCGGGCCCACGCTGCTTTTGCCCCCCCTGCGACGAGTCTGTCTGTGCTATCGCAGTAACAGACGCGGCGGTTGTCACAACCAGCAATAGCAGTGCAGAGGCTGCGAGTGATTTTTGTAATTTCAGGTTCATAGAAAATACTCAGGATTTAGTTTGTGGTTTGTAACAGGCTTTCCAGTCACCTGCGCAACACAGCGCTCGGCGACAGTTGCATCAGTGAGAAATATCCTGCCATGCAATAAGCCCATCTATACGCTGCAAAGAATGAGCACCGGGGGAGTTGCCGTAAGCACGGTTTACTCTGACGATCAGTGTATCCAAACCACATAGGAATACTGTGGAATCAATGTGGACACCCGCTCAACCGTGATCCGGGACTCAGCAACTGAATGTGCAGATAAACTCCCCTCCGATACAAGCAGCCTGTCAATCCGTTAGTCGGGCACCCCGGTGATTTAATCCACTTGAATCTCACGCATGTGGTCTGTCGGGATTGCTTCAGGGGAGTTTGTCGACGTTTCATACGTGAGCAATTTGAACACAGCCGGGTTTCTGTTCCAGTGAACCGGAGGCCCGCAATGGATGCCCCTATCGAATCAGCTGACTTGTATCTGACGCAACGCGATGTGCCTGCTCCACTACCTTGCTGACCCATTACCCGACCGCAACCCATTGGCGCAACTTGCAAGCCCACATTTACAGTCGCTGTAGTTCCCGTAGATTAGCGCTCACGCGGTCAATTATCGAAGGACGATCACTGCCATAAACTCTGGCGTGCCGGTAACCCGTCGGGTGCCGGCAACTGTTACCACCCCGGCTTTGCAAACTGCTGTACGATGAGGTGCTACCAGCTACCGTATTTGTATCCATTGAAGCAGCCACCGCAGGACGTTGATCAGAAACCGGCCAATGACGACACCCCGTCACATCGGGATCGATCTGATGAATCATCCACTACCGTAAACAGCGCTACATCATCACCGGCACTGGCACCGTTTTCCAACCCGGTGTTTCGATCATTGTGGCTTGCCACACTGATATCAAACCTGGGTGGACTGATTCAGGCCGTCGCTGCCGGCTGGACTATGACCACGCTAACCGACTCACAACAGATGGTCGCGTTAGTTACGGCATCCACTACGCTACCGATTATGGGGCTATCATTGCTGTCTGGTGTACTGGCGGACAACTACGACCGCCGCCGCATAATGCTGGCGGCGCAACTGCTGATGCTGATTGCCGCGATGGCATTGGCAGCCACCACCTGGCTAAACCTGTTGACGCCCTGGCTGTTATTGACGTTTACTTTTCTGATTGGTTGCGGCGGCGCTTTGCACAACCCGTCATGGCAGGCGTCAGTGGGCGATATCGTTCCGCGTGAGCAGGTTCCCGCTGCGGTGCTGGCCAATGGTGTGTCATTCAACCTGATGCGCAGCGTCGGACCGGCCCTCGGCGGGTTGATTATCGTCAGCCTGGGGGCCGCAGCAGCTTTCACCGTTAATGCGCTCAGCTACCTGGCCTTGATCACTGTTCTGGTGCTCTGGCGACGACCCTCAACAGCACTGACACTGCCACGTGAGCGCTTCCATCAGGCGACCTCGGCCGGCATCCGCTTTGTCAGTATGTCGCCTAATCTTTTACGGATTATATTTCGCGGGTTTCTGTTCGGCTTTGCCGCCGTTGCGGTACTGGCGCTGCTGCCATTAATAGCGCGTGACCTGCTTGGCGGCAGTGCATCGACCTACGGGTACCTACTGGGTTTCTTTGGACTTGGCGCGGTCGGTGGCGCACTCGGTAATGGAAAAGTCCGGCCGCTTTTCAGCACAGAAATTATTGTCCGGTTTGCATTTGCCGGTATGGCCCTTGGCATATTGCTACTGGCAACCGGTCAGGGGCTGCTAATGGCTTTCATCGCATTGCTGATCTGCGGTGCGTGCTGGGTTACAACCAACGCATTGCTGAACGTGTCATTGCAACTGTCTACACCGCGATGGGTTGTTGGACGAGCGCTGGCCTTCTATATGATGAGCAATGCCGGTGGCATGGCAGTCGGTAGCTGGCTGTGGGGCTCTATCGCCGAGAACTATAGCCTGCAATACGCGTTACTGGCTGCAGCTGCACTGGTAATTTGCGGTGCGCTGGTCGGCTACAAGCTGCCATTGCCTGAATTTGATCGACTGGATCTGGC
>CALKXD010000172.1 GCA_938003855.1 uncultured Granulosicoccaceae bacterium
AACGACATTGTAGATGCAGTCATACCAGAGATGAACAACATCTGGTCACAGGCAGGTATCAAGTGGGTAGTCGAACAAATAATCAATGAACCAATCTCTGACCGAAGCGGCGCTCAGGCTAGCGTCGACTTTATTGTTGCAACGGAAAGAGATGATGAAGGTCGCTCAGATCCGGATCGTCTGCCCCACCTGTACACGCTAATGCAAGAAGACAATAGAAGCACTAACTCAGAACTGGACACCAACTTATTCCATATCTACATTTTCCCGTTCATTGGCAATACCTCGCAAGGCAACGCTATGCGATCATTTGGATATCATTCCGTAGTCGGGAGTTGGTCCAACAAACACAACGACGGCAACAAACCAGAGCGCATGCTTCTGACGGAAGATCAGGAAAACTTCGACCGCGGTTCCCTGGCAAGAACAATAGCTCATGAACTGGGCCACGTGTTAACGCTCGAGCACAGCTGTGAAAACTGCCTGATGCATTCCCTAGGGTACGGCCTGGAAGACGACCAAATCGACGATTCACAACAAGAAGCAATCCGAAGAACCCGGTAAAACACCATACGTGCACAATGCCCCGAAAGCCGGCGCGCCGGCATTCTTCTAATCTGAAATCCAACAATTTCGAGTTCACATATAGCACTTGTCACCAGACACTCACAACAAGCAAGCGCTCCCCCAGCCACTAACGCTACCTGGAAACCCGACGCGTGAGCGAGGCAAGTATAAATAGCCCCAACCAACACAACAATGCACAACAGCCACGCCCCCCAAGCCACTAACGCAACCCGGAAACCAGACACGTAAGCGCGGCAAGCACCCATCACAACCAGGCAACCAGAATCAGTATTTCACCTATTCAGATTCCACCAATTGCTTCAGATTTTGCAACCCGAGATCATAATCCGCAGCAATCCATTTCTTCATCATCACGCCAAACAACCGGCCGACCGGACCTGCCCCCATATCAGTCGTCATACTCCAGGTAGCGTTGGTCTTATCGCCAACAGGCTCTAAATGCCACCCCGCCGTGGCCGACCCCATATCACCAAAATCCAGGTCGACGGCAATCGATTCATTGAGCGTACTTTCGGTGATCTGCATACGCCCTGACCCGACCTGCTTGTGGTCGGAAGCCCATTCCATCACCGCCCCCACACCCTCGGGGATATCGTTAAACGTGTTTTTGGTATCCGGATCGTGGTGCAACCACGGTGACCAGGCGATGGTATTTTCAAGGTTATTGAAGTGCGGGAATATGTTGTCAGGCGTGGCATTAATCTCAATAGAGCGAGCGACGCTGACTTCGCGCGGCAGAAACATGCCGACGATCGCAAGTACCACAACCAAAAGCAGGATAAAACCGAGAATTCGTTTTAACAGACGCATAGCAGTGATCCTTTTCCACAGGGTTTGCCACCATGAGTCTAGCGCGGACGACGGTGCGTGTGAAGGTCGTCGTGACGTCCACGCGTTTTCCACTGGCTTTTACAGTGCCGATGAGAGCAAGAGTTATCACAGCACCCGCTGTGGCGCCGCTTTCGACGAATCATCGCGCAAGAAGGCGATCAACAATTTATAGGATCAACACGATTCGACCGGCAGGTTTTACCGTCAGGCATTGCGACTGCCATCGCCACACTGCCGGCCGCCGGAATCTGCATTGAACTCATCCCGCCCCCTTGTGCTAATACCAGGCGTCAGAGCGGCAGAACCTCTGTTACTGCGAACGCGCCCTGTCAGTCAGATTCGCCGAGTGCAGAGCAAAGCCATTGACCAGCGGAAAATTATCAGGGCAATATAACGATAATTATCCGCCCGCAACCCCGCGCCGCAGCCTGCTCTGGTTGATATCACTTTCTGCCGTGTCAAGCCTAGTCAACGGCAACCACAAGATTCGGTCTTGCGACCCACCAACGGCACGGCTTGGAGTAGGAAACCTGGCCGGCATGCGCTAACCCACCGCATGCCGTTACCACACCCGCTAACCCCGCACTGCAGAACTACGGTGGCCAAGGCTAGCGATCAGCCCAGACACTCTGAAACCCATCGCGATTTGGCATTTTAACTTGCGGCAAAGTCTCTGCGTTTAGTTCATGAGATTCTTCGATAACACCACCAAGAAACAACAGGTAGGCGCTCACCGCATAAACCTCGTCATCAGCCAGAGACATCGGCGCATTAAGTGGCATGGCTCTGCGTACGTAGTCAAATAGCGTGGTGGCATAGGGCCAGTAGCTGACCACTGTTTTTAAAGGCTTGTCCGTTGTCAGCGTACCAATACCCCCGACCAATGGATCGGCAAGGTTTTCCCCGCCGACAGCCCCGGCACCGTGGCAGGCAAGGCACTTTGCTTCATAGACCGAAGCTCCCTGCAAAGCCGTGCCAGAACCAACCGGCAGATTTCTGCCAGTGGCATCAATACTGATGTCAATGCCGGTTATCTCGGCACTGTCCAACGCCTGACCAAGACCCGGACTACCATCCAGCGCATAAACCGAAGTAGCGCTAAAGCATGCGATGACCAGTAATCGCTTAACTCCAAACATTTTTAATCTCCCCGTCAGTTGCGATTGCCCATGCTTGAATTGAATTATTGTGATACAGATGACCCGCTGCATACTTTACCGACCAGTCAGCGCGAGACATTTGCACGTTACCCTTGTTATCGTGGGCCCTGCTCATCAACACACTGGGAGATCCATCCCACTGCCACGGTGAGCGGAATCGCACGGGACTCATAGACAACGCCGGCGAAGACAACTCGGCGTCAGCCCAGCTCGTGCCACCATCGGCGGACACCTCTACACGTGTTACAGCACCGTGTCCGGACCAGGCCAGCCCGGTGATTTCATAAAAACCTTTTCCCTGCATCCGGTATGGCAATGCCGGACGGGTGATCGCAGACTTCACACCCATCGTAAACGAGAAGAGATTGGAGCTACCATCCGCTAAATGATCGGAATATTTAGACGTTTCATCTTTGGTGTAGGTAGGTCTATCAGTCACTTTTATCCGACGCAGCCATTTTACCTGCATATTACCTTCGAACCCCGGTAGTAGCAGGCGCATCGGATAGCCCTGTTCAGGTCGCACTGGCTCTCCGTTTTGGTACAGCGCGATCATCGCATCATCCATTGCCTTGCTAACGGGAATACTGCGGCTCATTGCAACAGGGTCCGCCCCTTCCGCCAGCAGCCATGCAGCACCGGCTTCGATCCCCGCTTCGTCCAATAGCAACGACAGCGGCACTCCCGTCCATTCGGAGGTGGACATCAAACCGTGCAGATGTCCAACGGGCATCTGCATCGGTTCGTCCGCAAGGTTGGCGTTAAACAGACCATTACCGCTGCATTCAATAAAGCAAGTACGCGTGACAGTCGGGTAGCGCAGCAAATCGTTGTAACTGATTTTGAGCGGCTGACCAACCAGACCATGAATAAACAATTCATGCTGCTCAGGATCAATCGCCGGAACACCGTTATGGCTGCGTTCGAAATGCAATCCGTTGGGCGTGATAATGCCATTAAGGTCTTGCAACGGCGTCACCGATGCTCCGGAACCAGGCGCCATGGTTCCATACGGTTGCAACAGTTGACGCTGCGTTGCTTCAGTATGAGGCGACGGTTGGCCATAACCACGAAGCGGCGCACCAGGTGTTTTCATCCATGGGGGGGCTGCGTCGCCAGTGGTCGCAGCCATTGAGACTCCAGCGGCACTGGCACCCAGCCAGACAATACCTTTTTGAAAAAAGGCCCGACGACCGAGCAGTCCGTTTCCGGCGACCTTTTCAAGTTTATTTTCTGTCGTACTTTTCATTTCGAAACTCTCCACATTAGCCTACTTACTACCTGCAACTCGGCTGCTCTCCAACTGCCACTGAACACATCGATTAACGACCCTTACTACACGCAGAAGCAGGTATCACTAAATCACTTGCTGTTATCGCGGTAGCAAACCACAGCGGATTACCGATACCACAAGACAATGCCGGGGATCCAGGCTATCACCGCAACGGCAGCCAGTAGTGCAATGAATCCGGGGATTACCTTTACGGCAATTTTTTCAAAAGGCTCTCCGCTAACCGCTGAAGCGGCAAACAAATTGATACCGACCGGCGGCGTGATAAACCCGACTGATAACGTGCAGACCACCATGACACCAAAGTGAATATCGTCAAACCCCAACTCCCGGCCGATCGGAAACAGTATCGGCATCACGACCAGAATCGCCGCAATCGGCTCGAGAATGCAGCCCACAATCAGCAACATCACAATGATCATGGCAACCGAACCGACCATCCCCAGATCCAGACCAATGAATGACGATACCAGCGCCCCTGGAACATGCAGTACGGCAAGCACTTCGCCGAACAAAATCGAAAAAGCGATAATAGGCGCAAGCATGCCCGTGGTTTTAGACGCACCCAGAAAACAATCTGGCAAATCTCTGAAAGAAACCTCTCTGCACAACACTATTTCTACAAAAATAACATAGGCAACGGCAACCGCCGCAGCCTCGGTCGGGGTAAATATTCCACCGTATATACCGCCGAGTATTACCAACGGTGCGCCAAAGCCATATCGCGCCTCCCATAGGGCGCTCGGCACCCGGCTTTTGTCGAACGGGGTTCGCTCTGCAGCCCCCCAGGATGTCAGGCGGCAGACAATGTAATTGGCAATGCACAACGCAATCGCAATCACCAGTCCCGGGAAAATCCCGCCCAGGAATAATTCACCCACCGACGTCGAAGTGGCGATACCATAAACAATAAAGATCAGACTCGGCGGCACAATAACGCCCAGTATGCCACCGGAAGCCGCGAGCGACGCGGCATAGCTGCCGGAGTAACCGCGCGCCTTAAGCGATGGGATCATTATCTTGCCAATCGTTGCGGTATCGGCAGAGCTCGAACCGCTCGTGCCGGCAAAGAAGAAACAGCCTAGAATCGTCGCCATCCCCAGGCCACCACGGATCCAGCCAACCAGCACCTCTCCCAACCGCACCAGATCCTTGGCAATGCGCCCACGGGAAATAATCTCACCGGCCAGAATAAACAATGGCATCGCCAATAGCGCCCAACTGTCTATGGCCGCAAATAGAGTTGTGCCAAGACTGTCCAACGAGTAAACACCGGTCAGTAGAATCAAACCGATCGAACCCAGTGCCAGCACAATGAAAAGCGGAACCCCGATAGCAAGGTGCACAATCATAAAAACCGCTACAGCGATGATGTAGGGTATATCTTCTGAATACATGGCGGGTATTAATCCGTTAGGAGGAGATCACACCATCTGAACTCAAGGGTGTGGCATAGCGTCGTTTGAAACGTTCGACAATGCGAATGATCATCAAGCCCCAACCAAGTGGCAACGCAGCTTGAGCGAAAGCCAGGTTAATGGGTAGTGCATGCATTTTGAAACCGGCATTAACCTGAACAATCAGCACCTGATACGAGTAGTAAATAACAGTGACTGCGACTGCCACACACAGAATATCTATGTAGGATTCAAGTACCCGACGCCAGCGTCCGGATAATGCCAGCGGGACCAGATCAATACGAATGTGTGCATCCTGCCGGAAGGCTTCCGCAGCGGCAAAATAGGCAAAGTACACAAATGCATATCGTGCTGTCATTTCCCCCCAGGTGGTCGACGACGAAAAAACATACCGCCCGACCACCTCGGAGAAAATAATCAGAAAGAAATAAGCGTACGTCAGTATCGTGAACCAACGTACAAAGCTTGTATCCAACCAATGCAAAAAGGCTCTCACAGCACCCCGGGGAGCCTTATCATTCATGCGCCAATCAGGCCTGTCAGCGTTTCGAATGCCCCTCTGCCCAGCTTGTCTTTCAACGCATCATACTCAGGCCGGACATGCCCGACCGTTTGCAACCACTCGGCACGCTCGTCATCGGTGAGTTCCACCACCTCGATACCGCGTCCTTTCCATAATTCAAGCATCGCCAGATCGGCTTTCGCCTGCTCTGTTTTCTGGAACTCAAAACTCTGTCGACCGGCAGTGAGGATTGCCTGTTGAATATCTTCCGGCAGTGCATCAAACCATTTTTTCGACAAGACAGTCACATGACAATTAAAATTTAAACCATACAGTGTGGCACTACCGAGCGTTTCATAGATCTTCGATGCCGTCAGTGGCCCTAGACCCACACTCAACGCATCGGCCGCACCCTGCTGCATGGCTTGATAAGCCTCACCCCAGGCGATACTGACCGGGTTAGCCGTGCTCAGGTTAAACAGAACCTCCTCAACCGGTGTGCCGTTAGTGCGTACCTTCATACCGTCAAGGTCACCCGGCCGCCGTATTACCTTATCTACCTTCTGGCTGACACCCAGTGCGCGAAACCCTGCATTTGCCCACATACCGGGCACAATCTGAAAGCCCTGTTCAGCAGGCCGGGTAACAAACTCACTGGCAAAAAACTCATCCGTGCCAATCACTTCCTGAAATTTTTCGTTAGACGGGAACAGAAAAGGGAAATCCAGAACATTATAGACATCGGAGAAATTGGCAAAGTTAGTGGTAGACAGCTGGCACCCTTGCACCGAGCCCGTGAGCACCTTTTGCGGCAATACAGTTTGACCACCCAGACTGCCGGCTTCGTGTATGTCTACCAGTAGTTTCCCGCCGGACATCTCTTCGGCAACCGCTTTGAACTGCGCCAGTCCAGTGACCATATAGTCCGCCGTGGCGGCACCGAAGGTATGGCCGAAAATCATTCGATGCTCAGCTCTCGCGGCTGAGGCACCGGTGATGATATAGGGTGCCCCGACGATTCCGGCGACCGCAGCTCCTGCGCCCTTTAAAATCGTGCGACGTGTGACTTTCGAGTTACTCATCAACTGTTCTCCTCTAATGAATTAGGCATCAAGATAGAAGACGGCAAGTGATACGAAAAAGGCGTCAGAACCGAAGCTGAAGAAATCACCCCTCGATTAAAGAGCACCGTGAGTTCCTGAAAACTGAACCAGGAAACCGACCTTGCCTACCTTATCTTCTTACAATTCTACATCTCAGAACAATATTCCGAAATAGAACTCTGTACAACAAGTAGACAGGAACTGGTGCCTAAATACAACCGTTTTTTCGCGGCAGATAGCACCAGGACAGCAATTCACAGAATGACTTTTCATCCTTCAGAAAACATCAAGCCCCACATTGCCAACCGAAGTTACTTTTAATGGCAACGCATAGCGTTTGCCGACAACAAACCGGACCCGGCGCATCCGCTATAGAACTCGTCGTTAGGCGCTGTACTGCTACCGGTAGCCGGCCGCCATGACTCAGATCAGCAGTTTACGCGGAGGTTTCAAGCATTAATGAAAAGAGTCCGGAAAGGTGCTGCTCAACCGCATGCCATGCGGATTGAAACGTCCATTGAATTGGCGTTGGCAAAATACAGCAGTATTTGACAATCGTTGAACGCATCCTTAAGGGGTTTAGTATCGAGCGGGTCAGTGCGCCGTATTGGTACATAGCGTTTGCAGTACAGCGGCCTGATGATTCAACACCTGACACTGCTATTTCATGTTCCTTCCGGGGTTTGGTTCTTCTATTTGCCGATAACTAACTCTCTGGCAAACGATGATCCAGCCGTTCGGATTTTTCAAGCTCTGATATATCCGGCACAAACCGGCCGAGCGATTGATCGTTCAGTGCTTGCTCAAGAGCCTCTGCGATCTGCAACAACCAGGCATCCTGATATCGCCTGCCAACCAACTGCACGCCAAATGGCATGCCACGATGATCATACCCGCAGGGGACAGTCACAACCGGACACCCCATCAATGACAGTAACCAGGTAATAGCGTACCAACTGTAGAAACTATCTAACGGCCTTGCGTTAATGCTGGTCGGATAATTATTCTCGATAGCAAATGGCGTGACCGCTGTGGCCGGGCACACCAACACATCGATGTCTTCAAAGATTTGCTGAAAGTCACGGAACAAACGGGTGTGTTCCGCGTGCGCCCGGGCGGTGTCTGACAGGGTTAATTTTTCTGCTTCAGCAATGTTACTCAATACATTGGCAGATAACTTATCCCCCTGCTCACCGGCGAGTTTTGCAAACGACGCATAAACACTCTCAGCCCGCAGAATACGAAACACCTCTGAGGCGGCATCCAGTTGTAATGCCGCATCGATCGACTTACAAAACAATGACCCTATAAATTTCTGACGATCTTTGAATAAAGCCGCGATTTGTTCGTCGACCAGTGCAACACCCAGATCAGTGGAAAAC
>CALKXD010000173.1 GCA_938003855.1 uncultured Granulosicoccaceae bacterium
CGGTCACGAACCATTCTGACGCCTGTCTGATCTGCTCGTGTAAGCAGAGCCTATCACATCGCTTCAGGAAAGGCAGGCGGCATACGGTCGAAAGCGCGTTAGTCAGCACTTATTCTGTTTTGAATAACACTGTCACGGGTGCGGGGTTGTACTGCAGTACCGGTGGCGTTCTATATTTATGACATCTATACCACGGCGATGTATACGGTGTGGTGGAGTGACTGTCAGTGCTTTTCCCACCTAATGTAAACGATGACATTCTGCTGCGTTTGCTTAACGATGCTGCAGGTTCTGTTTTAATGTAAGCGCTTGACATTTTCCGGTGTTAACGTCGAATTAGTGTGGCAACTGCGCCGGATAAATTAATCCTTCCAGGTGTTTGACCGGATAAAAATATCACGCCGCTTTTCTGTCTGATGTATTTATCGACAAACGACGGAAGCAGTGCTTACAGCGGTGGCGTTGCCTGAGACTTGTTATTATTGGTCAGAGATGTCGGTTTAACGGTGGCCCAGAGCAGGAGTAGTGATGAAGCGTGCAAGAACAGGTATTTTGTTTCGATGGCTTGCCGGTTTGTTTCTGCTGCTGATCGCAGCCTCTGTGTTGGCGATGAAAAGCTGTGCAACCTTTGGCGGTTCGCCGTCTGCTGCACTGGAAACTAAAATTCAGGCGTCGCCGCAGTTCAGTGACGGGGCGTTTGTCAATGTGGTGCCGCAGTCGCCAACCCCGGCAGGTGTGTTGTGGAATCTAGCGGTAGCGCAGATCAGTGGTGATCAGATACGTGTGCCGCCGTCGGCCATTCCGGTTGTCACATTGGCGCCGGAATCATTCACCACGCCGCCTGCTGCGGGTCTGCGGTCGGTATGGTTTGGCCATTCCAGTGTATTGCTGGAGATGGACGGTCTGCGGTTTATGGTAGACCCGGTATTTTCACTGTACGCCTCGCCGGTCGGTTTTGCCGGACCAAAGCGCTTCCATCCGACCCCCGTCGCATTGCAGGACATGCCGCCGGTAGATGCGGTGATGATCTCTCACGATCACTATGATCACCTTGATATGAACACCGTACGCCACTTAGCATCAACCGGCACGCATTTCTATGTGCCTCTGGGTATTGGTGCGGATTTACAGCGCTGGGGTGTCCCGCAGGATCGTATTCATGACATGCAATGGTGGGATATCATCGAGGTGGGCGGGGTTAAAATAGTCAGTACGCCCAACCGGCATTATTCCGGGCGGGATCTTTTCGACTATAAAAAAACACTGTGGTCATCGTGGTCGATCATCGGGCCTGAGCATCGTGTCTACTACAGTGGTGATACCGGCTACTCCGATCACTTTAAAGAGATCGGTCAGCGCTATGGACCCTTTGACCTGACGATTATCAAAGTGGGAGCGTATGGTCCGAGTAAGGGTTGGCTGGACGTACACATGACGCCGGAGCAAGCCGTGGATGCGCATGGTCTTCTCGGTGGTCGGCGTATGCTGCCAGTGCATTGGGCAACGTTTAATATGGCACATCACGACTGGGACGAGCCGATAAAACGCACGCTTGATGCTGCCGGCGAGGCCGTCGATGTTGTGACCCCACGGGTCGGTGAGGTGGTGTCTGCCGACCGGGGGTTTACGTCTGAGCGATGGTGGGAGCAGGTCAAGTAGGTTTTCTATGACTGGGTGCAACGGTCGGCGGGACGCAATCGCATTCCGGTATTGGTTCTATAATTGCCGATTAAAGAGTACCGTTTGCCGCTTAGTGCTCGTACCGGTTCGTCTGTTTGGATGTCAATGCGACCGAAGCCGCCCATGCCGCCCCTGTCGTGAATACCGTTCACCGGGTTTGCTTCTTTGGTGTCTTACCTGGCACTGCCGGGGTTTGCTGTAGGTTCGTCTTTGTATTTCAGTGCAACCGTGGTTGTGCGGATATCGAGCGCCATCCGCGTCCGGTTGCAATTCACCGACGCTGCCACCTGCAGAGCACACGATGCCGGAAAACACGGCTGCATCGGGATTAGCGGCCGTTATGCGGTCGCGCTAGTGGACACGGGGCGCCGGGTTTACTGATCAAAGGACCAGATTGACGCGTCCCTAAGCCAGAATGCATCGCGGTAGGAGGCGTTCTCTGCTCGTATCAAAACCTGCGTGATGCCTTCGGGGATGACCCTGCTGCCGGTCACACCGGTGTAGTAGGATCGAAATTTATCAAAGTTATTTTCCGGCTCGAACTGGCGCGACGGTATGTGCCAGTTACTACCACCATCGAATGATAATTCGATACTCGTCTCCCCGTTGGCATCATTGCCTGTACCGCCGCTGAGGGCGTTAAAACGCAATCTGCTATTGGCCGGGGCGGGTTTGGGAAAGTTGAGGGTAATAGTCTCTCCGGCGGTACTGTCTGCGCGCTGCGTTCTGTCGCTGGCCTTGATAATACTGAACGGTTTTGCCGGCGACAGATAGAAGTCGTCCCAATGGTAGGTATTGGGGTGGCAGGTGGTCTGATAGATGGTTTCAGACTGACCGGTATTGTGCGGCTGGCGTCCTCCGTCTGAGCAGGATTTTGTCGTGTTGTACGCATAGTGAGTGAACTGCACTACTAAGTTGTCTTGCAACTCGGGCACGATATACTCGCCAACACAGCCGTTGCCATAGTCCGGCATGCACAGGGAAATCTGATCCCAACGGTCAGCGTCAGCAGCCCATGCGGCGGGTGTGGGCGTTTTAAGCAGGGTCAGTCTGAAGCGGGCGCGGCGTCGATTATCGGTGACATTGTACAGCGTGATGTCGGGGTTGTTGTCGCCCTCTAGAAAATCGTACATCACCTGATTATAACTGCTGTGGGTCAGGACCCAGTCTTCACCTGCCGGTGCTGTACTGTAGAGATCCAGTCGTTCGGCATTGCCGGGGTTGGCAATTTGCGCGCGCTTATATACCGCAAGCGGATCATCCGGACTGATGTGGCGACCGTTCTCTAAAAAATCGGTGCCCTTCATTAACAGGGTTCGAAATACGTTGATGCCACCGAGTATTTCCTGTGGGCTGTTGCGGCCTTCGTCCAGCGCAGTGTTGATGTTAAAACCGTTTACCGCCTTGCCGTTGGCGTCGGCCACGACATCGCCTTCAGGGAGTTGTAGATGGGTGTCTGGCGGCGTGAGGTCCAGTTGCCAGTAGTCGCGTCCGGCGGTGCGATAAGTGGACACGCTGAATTCCACGACGGCGCGACCGCCCGAGGCGTCGAGCAGGTGGTTCGGTGTCAGGCTCAGCTTCGAGGCGCCGGCACCATAGGCGGCGGTCATCAGGTGATCAGCGCACAGATAGATCATGTCTTCGTAGCGAACAATATGATGGATGCCGGCGCTGTCTGCCAGTGGTAGTTCGTTGGCCGGCAGCCAGTACCGGGCAAGTGTGTGTTCGTCGCCATTATAGCTGTCAGGCAGACTGAAAAATTTTTCCATAAAGGTGAAGCTCCGGTCAGAGGACTGGCCGAGGTCCGGAGGTTGCCCGCAGCGTTTGCCGTGCTCCCCCATCAACGCGTTTTCATTCCACCAGAACTGATCGTTATATCCCGAGCCCGTCCCGGGGCTGACATAGCCATCGCGGGAGTGGGCGGTGATATCCCAGTTATCAGCCACCGCCCGGGTAGTTTGTGCGTAGCGGCTGTAGTCGATGCCGTCGACCGGATCGGTGTGCAAGTTGATCACGTTGTGGTTGAGATTGTCCGGAGTTGGGTCCGGCAGGCTGAACACCTCGCCGAGGGTGTATTCTCTGAATGTCTGATCGCGGAAGGACATCGGCGGGATGCTGCCGACCAGTGCCGGCGGACTGGTATCAGTGAAGTCTTCGCAGAAATACGCGTCTGTCTGGCCGATAAAGTTGTCGCAGTAGGTCGCGTCAGGGCTGATCGGCCCGGACGTCACCGGCGGGGAGGTATTGCTGGCCGGGACGGTGGTGCGGTCCGTGTCCGGCGTCGCCGGCGCACCGCTATCGCAGCCGCTGAGTGTCAGTACCAGTGCCATTTGTGCGAGAAAAGCGGTGTTGCAGTTTCCCGGGAAGTGGATTGTCATGGTGGTGGCTGCGCAATATGTTTGCCTGATTGAGATAGTTGATATTACAGCAAATCAATCAAATCAGAGACTTGGCGTGCTCCGACCGCGCAAGCGCCACCCCCGGCCGGAGAGCTACCAGGCAGCTGCTGGCGCTCAGCGATAAATTTCCCGCAGCGTCGAGGGCAGCAAACCATAATTGCTGATTCCCCGTAGAATAAAAGGGGCTAAAATGGCCCTCTGCCACCAGCGCACGCCATGCGTCGCTGGTCACCATTGGATACGGACACAAATCAGATGAAAAACAGCGGTTACTACAGCCAGTTCGGGGGGGCATTCATCCCTGAAATTCTGGTGCCCACCTTCGATGAGCTGGAATCAGCTTACCTGGCGGCCCGGGAAGATGAATCGTTCTGGCGCGAGTATCTGGATCTGATGTCTACCTATTCGTGCCGCGCAACACCGATCACCCGGCTCGATAACCTTAGCAGTCAGCTGGGCGGTGCAAACATCTTCGTGAAGCGCGAAGATCTCAACCACACCGGTGCCCACAAAGCTAACAATGTGATGGGGCAGGGGCTGTTGACGCGGCGCATGGGTAAAAAGCGTGTGATCGCAGAAACCGGTGCCGGCCAGCACGGGGTCGCGACAGCGACAATGGCGGCCAAGTTCGGCTTTGACTGCACTATTTATATGGGCGCGCACGATGTTGCCCGACAGCGCCCGAACGTCTTCTGGATGGAGCAGATGGGGGCGACTGTGGTTGCCGTAACCGAAGGCAGTCAGACGCTGAAAGATGCAATTAACGAAGCCTTCCGAGATTGGGTCAGCAACATGGACGACACCCACTACGTGCTCGGTACCGCCTGCGGACCACATCCGTTCCCCGAGATGGTCAGCTGGTTTCAGTCGATCATTGGCACCGAATCGCGGGCGCAGATGCTGGAGCGTAACGACAGGCTGCCAGCCCGTGTCTATGCCTGTGTTGGTGGTGGCTCCAATGCCATGGGTATCTTCAGCGGGTTTATCGACGACAACGACGTAGAGCTGGTGGGTGTTGAAGCCGGTGGTCGCGGTCGTGGCGCCGGTCAGCACGCTGCACGGCTGGCTTATGATGATGCCACTATAGGTGTGGCGCAGGGTTATAAAACCTATTTTCTGCAAGACAGAGATGGCCAGATGCAAGACACCCACAGCGTCTCTGCCGGACTTGACTACGTCGGCGTATCACCGATCCTGAGTTCGATGCACGAAAGCGGACGCGTGCGCTTTGAAGCGGCCTCTGACGACGATGTTGTCAACGCTATGCAGCGCACAGTGCGCCACGAGGGGTTAATTCCCGCGCTGGAGTCGTCACATGCATTTGCCCAGGCCTATCGCGAAGCCCCCGGAATGTCTGCTGAAGAAGACATACTCATCAATATGTCCGGCCGCGCTGATAAAGACATCTTTACCGTCGCCGATGCGGTCGACGATCCCAAATGGCGGGAGTTTATAATCGATAAAGCGGATGCGTATAAACAGGAGATGGGCGATGCGTGAGCAAACCACACTGGAGCAATCTATAAGGCAGGCGCGCGATAAAAAAGACATCCTGCTGATGACCCATATAGTACTGGGTTACCCGAGCTTTGATGACTCCCTGCGTATGGTCGAGGACATGGTAAACGCCGGCGTTGACCTGATGGAACTGCAGATACCTTTTTCAGAACCGATGGCAGACGGCCCGGTGATTCTGAGAGCGAATGCCGAGGCACTGAAAGCCGGTGCGACGGTCGAGCAGAGTTTTAAAATGGCCGAGCGCATGACAAAGGAGTTTGATATCCCCTTTCTGTTTATGACTTACTACAACATTTTGTTTTGTCACGGCGTCAGTCGCTTTGTGGATGACTGCAGCAGGATTGGCATTCAAGGTTGCATCGTGCCGGATCTGCCACCGGCAGAGGGACAGGAGTATCTGGACGCTATGCATGCGGCAAAGCTCTCGCCCATACACATATTTACGCCCAATACCCCGGCAGACCGAATGCGGCACTTAAGTGACAACAGCTCCGGGTTTATCTATACCGTTGCACGCAAAGGGGTCACCGGTAAGGACACCGCATTCTCGGATGAACTGAGCGACTATCTGGCCCTGTGTAACAGCAACACCGATTTACCGCTCGCGGTCGGGTTTGGTGTGAAGTCCCGCGAAGATATTGATTTCCTGCGGGGCAAGGTAGATATCGCGGTAGTGGGCTCGGAGTCTATTCGGGTGATGGAGCAGGATGGCGTTGGTGCGGTGAAGGGCTTCATTGAAACCCTGGTTGCCTGAGCTTAGCTCCATCTGTAGCCAAACTCTGCGGTGCGTTGTCCGTTAGCTGTGGGTACCTTTGCGGCGGTTACCGGGGAAGCAAGCACAGTCGATGCGTTATATCGACAGTCACAGCGGCCTTGATACTTCACGCAAGATTTTAAAAGTGAATCATGCCGGGGAATTCGCAGCGGTGAATATTTATCGTTCCCGGCTTGTTGTGTGCAGAATAGTGATGCGGGATCTTGTTCCGCTACTGGAGGAATTTCCGGCCGATGAAAAAAGGCATCTGGCTATCTTCTGGACAGAAATACGCCGGCGCAACGGTGTGAAATGCAAGAGCTACTGGTTGTGTGGTCTCGGTGGCTATTGCATGGGGATTGCATCTGCTCTGTTAGGTCGACGGGGCATTATGGCCTGTAGATGGGCGGTAGAATCGGTGGTGGTAAATCATCTCCATCATCAAATAGCGTATCTTAAAAATAAGCATGACCTGCCCGCACTGGAAGCTGTCGAAGCGATTCTTGAGGATGAGCAGAACCATAGAGATACAGGCTTTGCCGCCGGTGGTGCAGGCAACATCCGGGTTAAACCGCTTCGGTTTGCTATCAGTTCTTTCACCGAAGCGGTCATACGCTTTGGCATGCGGTAGATAGGCGCTTGCCGCTTATCCACCGGTGCAGCACAAGCGCCGATGTTCGATATCGTCTGAACAGAGGTTGCACTCACGCTTTTCTTGTGGCCTGGTTGGTGTGATGTATCTTTTTCCGCATGATACAAACTGGAAGTTCGAGTGCAGAGAGGCAATAAATGATTTGCTCCAGGCGTTTGGTGACGGGATTGCTTTGCACCACATAGGGTCAACTGCTGTTGCTGGGCTCTACGCAAAAAACTGCATAGACATACTGGGGGTAGTCAGTGACCTGTCTGACGTATCGATGAGAATCGACGCAATCGCGGGTCTGGGCTATCGGTACAGAGGCCAGAACGGTATCCAGGGCCGGGAGTACTTTTCCAAAATAAACAGAAAAGTTCATCTGCATATATTTGCCAGCGGCGATGCCAATATTGATCGGCACTTAGGTTTTGTGCGGTCGCTGCAGGCCAGTCCCGCGCTGGTGCAGCGGCTAAATGTATTAAAGCAGCACCTGCACGTTAAGTACCCGGACAACAAAGCGCGGTATCAGTTGGAGAAAGCATCATTCTACGATGAGATCTTCAATCTTCCCGTTGTCGGCAGGGGTGAGTAGGCGGGTTGTATCTTTAGCCGGTACACTAATCGAACAACGCTTTCAATACCGGCGCGCGCCACGCTGACTGCGCGTGGTTGTAGGCACCGAATTCACCGCTGAATTCAAAAAAAGCCCAGTTAATATTATTGGCTTCTGCCGCCGTACGCATTGAGTAAATCCATGCCAGTTTTGAGGCCTGATCCAGGCCGTTGTAAGGAGCGTCAAATACACCGAATTCCCCCAGATAAAGAGGCACGCCGTTGCTTTGCGCCCAGTTCGCCGAGTACTTCATCAGGCGTTGATGCGCCCGGGCCCCGGTGACGAGCAACGGATCGCAATCGGGAGGTTCTGTTGATGAGTGCCGGCACAGATCAATAGCCGAGATTACCGGAGCCGCCAGTGTTCTGCTGGCGAGTTGTATTGCTATAGACTGGATAGCCCCGCACGCCGAAACATCGGCCTGCATTTGTGTCAGTCCGTTCTGGCCGGTAACAGCAGTGTCGAAAGCGACCGGGGTATTGGAATCGGCAACATTGCACAGCACCAGCGCGTCGAAGTGCTGGTTGGCATCGACTTTGAGGTAGTGGTACCCGGAGGCTTCCTCGTCACTGGAGAATCCGTTACGCGTCGCCGAGAAAGCGGCGTACTGGCGATGAAATTCAACCCGTATACCCTGCTTGCCGGGCATTAGCGTGCTATCCCAACTGGTGGATGTCCAGCGGTTGTCCAGTGTATAGGTGTGCGGACTCCAGAGCGTGCCGATTGCGGGTGGCGGTTGCATCCACGGAGCCGCTTGCAGGGTAAACGTGATCGGGTCATAAACGTGTATCGTTGCCATCAGATTGTTATCCGCGGGCAGCTCTAGATCGGCCAGCCGTGCCGGGTGGTTGTAGCCGACCGGGCCGACGATCACCAGCCGCTTCGGGTTGGACTGGCGAATCAAAGCTAACGTGTCTGCCAGTATGGAATTCCACACAGTGGCCTGCGTGTTGAAGCTGCCGGACGGTTCGTTGTTCAGTTCGAATACAACGGTCGCGGGTTGTGTGGCGTATCGTTCTGCAACCTGACGCCAGATTGCTATTAATTGTGCACGGTTCTGTTGCGGTGCGGCGTCCAGTTCTTCGAAGTGATGAGTATTGATGATGATCGACAGGCCGGATCGGTGTGCCTGCTCCAATAGCCAGTCGACTTCCTTGAAGAAGCGGTTATCGATGGTAAATTCAGGCGCTTTGCCGGTATACGCAGACCAGCGGATCGGTACCCTGACATGGTCAAAACCCGCCGCAGCGACCCGGTCGAAAAAAAACCCCTCGATAGGCGTTCCCCAATCACCTCTGGGGTCGACTTCAAAGTCGCCGGCGAGATTTATGCCCTTTTTTAAGGAGGGCTTTAACGTCGGTTGCGCAGTGTCACTGCTAACCGTGGTAATCGTTACATCGGATGCTGCTTCACCGGATTGACCGGACAGGTACGCTGGAGCCAGCAGTGTGACGGCGAGTGCCAGGTGGATAAAGGTGAACGGGTTTCTCAAGTGGCTGCTCAGTGTAGGCATGTTGGTATGGCACATTCATAATCGGGGTGTCGATCAGTCAAGAGCGCGTTCCGGTATAGAGCCTGGTTAGGCGGGTCTGGCCAGGCGGTTATGCTGTTAGAAATTCAGCGATTTGCATGCCGATCATCACAGCCGGCAGGTTGGTGTTTGCGCGCGGCACTTGCGGCATTAATGAGGCATCGGCAACGCTTACCCGTTGCAAGCCACGCACACGACCGCGACCATCGCAGACATCGTCATCTTCAAGTCCCATCGCACAGGTACCCACAGGATGATAGTAGTGTTCCACGTGCTTACGGATTCCGGCTTCTGTAGTGGTGTCGGTCAGTGATTCGCCGAGTAGCGAACTTAACGCAGGTTCATCGAGCAACCGGTTCGCCAGCGCCACGCCATCTTTTAGAACGGCTAGATCGTGGCCTTCGTCGTCGCCCAGGTAGTTATGGTTGATCGACGACATGGCTTGCGGGTCCTTGCTGGTAATTTGCAGTGAGCCGCGACTCTTCGGGGTCATGCAGGCGACTTCCACATGAACACGTCCGTACAGGCGACTGGTTTGTGTACTGGCGAACACCGGAAACAGATGAAGATCAAACAGCCCGTCGCTGGCCAATGATGATACCGCTTTGCCTAAGGTTTGCTCTTCCGGCACAAAGCCAGTGCGACTTGCTTCATTGAGCCATGATTGAAGCCCGGCGCCGATGCGCCGGTCGGCGTGAACCATCGGGTGATCGTGCAGGTTGGTGCCGACCCTGGCCGACGGCACTTGCACGCCGATATCAAGTGAGCGCAGCAGTGCCGGGTCACCTACACCGGAGCGTTGCAGTATTTCGGGTGTTCCATAGACCCCGGCAGACAACACCAGCTGATCACCACTGAGGGCGCGTGGTTGACCGTTTCGCGTCAGAGTAAGCGTGACACCGCTGTTGTCTTCATGAAAGTAATTAACCAATGCCTGATCGAAGATGGTTAGCTCTGGCCGGTGGCGTACCGCGTCGAGGTAGGCGAACGCACTGTTCCATCGAGTGGTACCAACGATATTGACGGTCTCTAGACCAAAACCTTCATTGCCATCGAGGTCGCAAAGATCACTGGCAATGTGCCAGCCCAGGTTACGGGCGGCATCGACGCATTTCGCGTGAAACGGGCCGGCCTCAGAAGGCTGATACGCCCTGACTCGCATCGCTTCAGTCACTTGTTTGAATAGTGGGTCGACGTCGTTGCCGGTCCAGCCCGGTAGTCGCCAGTTGTCGTAGTCACTGCGATGTCCGACCGCTGCGATGCAACCGTTGTGCGATGAGCAACCTCCCATCACTCTAGCGCGCTGGAATATCCACCGGCCTGCCTTGTAGTTCCAGTCGTGACTGTTGGCCAGTTCACGCGCATCGGTAAGGTCCGCTGGCCAGTGGTTATCGGTATAGGCGCCGTAGTCCGGACCAGCTTCGACCAGGGCAACCTTAAGTCCTGCTTCTATCAGTCCAGCGGTAACAGCGCAGCCAGCCGACCCGCCACCGACAACAATAAAGTCATAGTGCTTTGAATCATTGGTGCCGGTCATGATGTTTCCTCACTATATACGGGTGACCACGGTTGCCGGTGTCTCACTGATGGTTTGGCTGATGGTTTGGCTGGCACGATCCCGGGTGCTGATCGGCCCGAAGGTCACTGACAGGAGGCTGGAATTGTACTGCAGTCTGCAGGGGAGACACCAATCGTTTGATCGGTCCGACGCCGTTTGCCTCGGTGTGAACACCGCCGTTACCGGCATAAGATACCGTCTGCAAGCGCGCGATAGGCAGGCGATGGCGGTTGCAGCTGTTAGTGGTAAACACCGCAAGGGTTTTGCGGAGCTTAGTGTGTGCGTAACGCCGATATATAATGGCGTTACTTAAGCGATGGCATCACCCAGTGACTCTCTTTGTGATCCGTTACGCTGCTGACGCTTTGATGTGACTGAATCACGTACCCTCAGCAGCAGCTTTATCAGTCCGGACAGCAACCCGCCTCTGTCGGTACGGGTTTCTTTGCGCAGCTGCAAGTGCAGACCGGTTCTGGCGGCCATCTGCGGGATAGAAGTCAGTGATCTCGCGGCTGCCATCATCTTGCCGGGTGCGGCCATCAAGGCGCTCGCAAGGCGCGCAGCGCTGTTGCGTAGTTCAGCCATCGTGCTCTGGATTTGCGCCAGGCGCTGTTGCAATGATTCAATCAGACTGAGCGGTGGACGGGTTTGGTTCGGGGAGGTGCCGGGGTACATTTGACTGGCGTTAGCCCGTGAGAATAAATAGTTTACCCCCGGGCCAATGGTGGCTGTCGCAAGGGCCGCCGGTTCTGCAATGCCAGCAGGCGATGCTGAAGCGGCAGCCTGAGATGCAGCCATCCGTGCTGACTCCATTGCGGCCTGCAGTGATAAATTAGACGCAGTTATTGCGGCACTGTTGGCCGTATGTCCGTTGCTGCTATAGCGTGTGCTGGCAGCAAGGGTGTTTGCCGGTGTGTAGCTTGCCGCTATTTCAGTCGTAGGCCGCGAAGACGATAGCGCACCCTTTGAGTTTTCAGCACCGGCAGCTGACGACAAGAGAGACGGATTTGTCATTGAAGCGATCATCTGGCTTTGCATTGACCTGCGAGCCAGCAGTCGATTTGCTGCGGCTTCGGGCAGGGTATAGCAGGTCGCTGCCAGATAGGCATTGGCGACAGCAGCACCGGAGCCGTTCAATTGAGCATTGGTGGTTCGGTGATGCAAAAATCCGGCTTGCCGGAGTGATTGAAATTTGTCTGAGAGCGTCTGTCGGCACTGTACCATCGCGCTGTTTACCGGTGATAATACGGTAGCATTCGAACGACTTTGTCCACAGGTTTGTCGATGCGGCGTGTAATCTGCCGTCCTCACAACCGGTAGCGTAATGCTTTGACGAATACCGTTTTTAACCGTTGGCATCAATAGTTGCTGAGAAACATGACTACTGCGGGCGGGTGATGCCTGTCTGTTGCTGTTGCCGCTTGTGCTGAATTGTCTGCCGGACGCTATCGCGCGCCGCAACGCAGGCAGTAGGGTCTGACTGAAGATGCGCCGGGACTCTAAAAGTGTCGATGAATTAAAAGGTGTTGTGAAGGTACGTGCAGGTGTCGCAGTGTTGCCGGGTGTAGTATTCAATGAGCGCTGCTGTGCACCGGCGTTGCCTGATCGCTTCTGTAGCCCCGGGGGCAGGGGGCGGTTTTGCAGGCCGGGTGGCAAGGGTCGGAAGCTGAGTCCGTTTGGCAGTCTGCTGTCCATAGTGGTCTGGTATTGTTCATCGGCAGGTGGAGCGGGAGTCATGCAGCCAGCGTGTACCGGCTTTTCATGGGTAATTAGAGGTGAAGCTGTTGCTCAATTCAACTCTAAGTTGCTTAATTGTGAGAGCAACGCGATCGCGTTAGCGCGGCGTCAATTAGATGAAACATTCAATATCACTACAGTTACACTGGATTGCGCTGTGTGACAGCGATGCACGGGGTTCTCCGTTTAACCCGGTCGCCGGTGATTTGCGCTCGTCATCAATGCGCTGGCGCAGTGTCGTAATTAGCTGAGACCGGTCACCGCGATTGCTTTGTTTTTAGCATTGGTGAGCATTGCACACTGTAGTGTGCAAAATATATCAGGGAGAAGTTTTGGCCTTCACTGCACGGTACCTCTCACATCCGCAAGTGAGTATTAACCCGCACGGTGACGTTCGGGAGTGGTCGTTGAATTCAACGGGTCGGTCGCGTGTGATTGCGCTGGCAGAGTCACAGGCCCTGGCTGGCACTGCGCAGGTGATATCCAGCGCTGAGGTTAAAGCGATTGAAACCGCCTCACCGCTGGCGGAGGCACTTGGGTGCCCGTTGCGTGTGGTGGAGTCGATGCATGAAAATGACAGAACCGCGACCGGCTTTCTGCCACCCGAAGAGTTTGAGAAGGTGGCGGATCAGTTTTTTGCAGCGCCGGCTGTCAGTGTCAGAGGGTGGGAGACCGCGTTACACGCCCAGTCCAGAATTGTTCGGGAGGTCGATCAGTGTCTTACCTCGCAGGGCACTGGCGATGTGCTTTTTGTTGGCCACGGTGGCGTTGGTACCTTGCTGCTTTGCAGTCTGCTTGGTGTGCCGGTATCCCGTGTCCATGATCAAGGCCCCGGTGGCGGTAATTATTTCCAGTTTTCCATAGCGACTCGCATACCGCTGTGCGGCTGGACGCCAATGGAGGCATTAATCCCCGGGCCGGATTAATAAACCTCAGGTCATGGCCGCTGGTGGACGGGCAGGAAGTTGTATTGCCCCTCAATTATTGCACCAGAGCTGGATAGTCGGTCACAAAACCATCACTGCGTTTTGACGCGCGCAAGAGTGCATTGCTAGTTTGCTGCGACAACTGCAAGGATGGTCAGATAGCACTATGCGATATTCACAACGTGTTGTTTTTGGGTTAGCAATGTTGTACCTCGGTGGTTTGCCGGGCCTGCTTAGCGCCGCGGATAATGCCCCGGCTCTATCAATGTACAGTGCACTGGATCAGTTTGAAGACGGCAGTCAACTGCAAGCAACCCCGATAGGTGACCGGCAGGAAGTTTCCATACAGCTGGATTCAATAACGACAACGGCCACAGTTGATTTTCCGGCATCTACTTTCATCAAGTTGCACGCGGATTCCATTCGCCTGCTCGGTTCCGACACCTTAACCGTGCGCGCCTCCGACGGTAGCTACACGCATACCTTAACCTCTAAAAACAACAGTACGGCCGGTGTCTGGCTGGATTCTGTGCTGGGGAGCTCGGTCGAAATCAGCCTGCGTGCTGACAATAGCGGCTCATCAGTCTCCTTCGATGCCTACCTGAGAGGATTCAGTACCCCGGAGCTGGAGTCTGCGGCAGAGCGGGAAGAGTCTATCTGCGGTGTCGATGATCGTCGCGAGCTCGCCTGTTACAACGTTAGCAGACCGGATGAAGTCGGGCTGTCGAGTGCGGTGGCGCGATTGTTTTTTGTTCGCTCCGGGCTTGGGTATGTGTGCACGACCTGGCGTGTGGGTCCAAACAACAACACCATGATGACTAACAATCACTGTATCGCCACGGCATCGGATTTACCTGGCTCGGAAGTCTGGTTTAACTATCAAAATACCCTGTGTAATGGCAGTGATGCTTATAGTAACCGGGTGGTCGTTGGTATCTCGCAGGTACTGACGACTGACTACGTGCTGGATATGACGCTGTTTACGATAGACAATCCGGCCAGTGTCGCGCAGTTTGGTTCTTTGGCGCTGGACAATCGCAACCCGGTTGCGAATGAGCAGATCTTTATTCCGCAGCATCCCGGTGGGCGAGACAAAGAACTAGCGGTGGTCAGTGACATTGATGGTGGCAATTGCATTGTGCACAGCCCGCAGACCAATGGCCGCGGTGTTGGTACTGATCTGAGCTACAACTGTGATACTGAAGGTGGCAGTTCAGGTTCTCCGGTGATCGCACAGTCATCAAAGAAGGTCATCGGTATCCATCACTTTGGTGTTTGTAACAACCGCGGAGTTCGGATTAAAAATATATACCCTTTGGTATCGCCTTACCTGATGCAGGAGCGCTGCAATGGATTACCTGTCACTGTGGACATAGGGGCAGGCCAGATGCCGACTCCGGGCAACGATGTAATTCTAGGGACCGCACTCGCCGATACCATTAACGGCCTGGGTGGCGACGATACCATCTGTAGCCTCGGTGGTGACGACAAGGTCTATGGCGGGTCAGGAAACGACTGGATAGACGCCGGCGACGGTGATGATCTTGCCAAGGGTAACGGTGGCAGTGACTACCTGAAAGGTGGTGACGGTGACGATCAACTGTTCGGGAATGAAAATTCGGACCGTATCCTGGGTGAGAAAGGCAACGATACCGTCTATGGCGGTGATAAAAATGACCTGATCTACGGCGGCTGGGGTGATGATTTGCTCTATGGAGGTCCGGGCGATGACAGAATCTATGGCCAGCAGGCCAATGACACGATCTGGGGTGGCCTCGGTGACGATCTGTTGTTCGGCCAGACGGGTGCAGATTTCATCAGCGGTGACGATGGCAAAGATGAGATCGATGGCGGCGATAAGTCAGATCTCATCTATGGTGGTGCTGGTCCCGATAAGATCAGTGGTGGCGACGGAAACGACAGGCTCTTTGGCCAGCAGTCGGCGGATGTTATCTATGGTGATGACGGCGACGACAAATTGTATGGCGGGCAGAGCGACGACGATTTGTACGGTGGTGAAGGAAACGACCGCTTATGGGGCGAAACCGGACATGACCGTCTCTATGGAGAAAACGGTGATGACAGCTGGCTGGATGGTGGCGATCACAACGATAAGATCTTTGGTGGTCCCGGTAATGATGTTATTCGCGGTGGCGATGGCAGAGATAAAGTCTATGGACAGGGCGGCAACGATGATGTAAGGGCTCAGGCCGGCAATGATCTGGTAACAGACGGTGGTGGCGGAATTGATTCTTGTCAGGTTGCCCCTGGTATTGATACACCGGCGATTAACTGCGAATAGTAAATAGAGAGCAAGCCCGGGCATGATGATTGTGTCCGGGTTCACTGGTCTGACCCTGTACTAAATCGGGTCATGTGTATGTGGTAACAGGGCTCCGTGACTAACCGGTGTATCAACCCGACAGAGATCGGTAGGGTTTATAGTTCGATCAAATCCAGCGGTGACCGGCTCAGCCTTTCCACACCGGTTTCCCCGACCAGTACCGAGTGGCCCCAGCACATCGCCAGGTTGGCATCGCTGTCCATCAGGATCATGTGCAGAAAGTACACGTTGCCGGTATTCATGATCAGCGGGTTATCCTGATAGAACATCGGGAAGTCTACCCAGATTGGATTAAAGACCGCACCCATACCATACCCGCAAGCCTGCATTCTGGCATGCTTGAGTCCATGTGCGTCAAACACACGGGCGTGCGCTGCATAGACCTCACCCATGGGTCGTCCGGGTTTAATTGCATCTTCACAGGCTAACAGTGCTTCTACGGCAGCACCGTGCATGGCCCTTTGCTTGTCGTTGGCTTTGCCGGTAATCAATGTGCGCATCATCGCTGCCTGGTAGCGAAACTTTGCCCCTGACCATTCCAGTGTCAGTTGATCCGTCGCATCCAGATGGCGCGGGCCTGAGTGGTAGCGGCACAGCAGTGCAGCATCCCCCGATCCGATAATAAACTCGTTGCCTGCATAGCTGCCACCACCCTTGAAAACAGCGCCTTGCATGGCCGCGAGGATGTCGCCTTCGAATGCACCGGCTGCGGTGGTCTCGAGTGCGGCGTCCAGTGCGTCGTCACTGAGTTCGGCCGCGCGTTTGTGGTAGGCGATCTCCTGCGGGCTTTTGTCACGCCGCAATCCCTGGATCAGCGTGGATGCCTCGGTCAGTTGTACTTTACCCTGCAGCGCTGCGGTGACCAGATTGCCGTTGTAAGCGGTTAAACCGGCGGTGCGGGTTTCGATACCCAACCGGGTTCCGGTCAGGCCCATGCCTGCGAGCAAGCGGTGCAGATCGTCGGCCGGATTCGCCCCTTCGACCTCTGTCCAGATGTGGATGTTGTCGTCGCTCAGAATAGAGGTTTGCTGCGCCTGGCGCAGATCAGGCAGGCGTGTTAGAAGTGCTATGTCGCCGTTGGCGCTGACGACCATGCATTGAAACATGGCGAAGCCAAAGGTGTCGTAGCCGGTCAGGTAATAATGGCTCTCGGGGGCAAACAGCAACAGACCATCGAGTCCGGCCGTGGTAATGGCGGCGCTGGTGCGTTGTCGGCGCTGGTCGTATTCTTTCAGACTAAAGTGGATGGCCATCTGGCATACTCAAAATGAAGAACGTCAGAATACCAAAGTGCGTGATTGCAGTTTAGACTATTGGCCGTTTGCCGGTAGCAGTTGACCAGCGCTATGGGACCACCGGCGGGGGAGAGTTCCCGTGTGGCATCGTGTAACCGCTGACGTACTTACGGATGTGCTTACGTTAAGCGCAATAAAGAGGTTGTTTCAGTCGAAACCGGATAAAGAGAGAATCGCATGATAGAGCGAAAACGCGGCATCTATGAAGGGCGTAACAAGTCCACGGCGTATAAGGACTTAGTATGGACTGTTGCGACGTCCGCTGATGACACACTGGATATCGCCGGACAGACGCGGGCATCTCTGGAGACGATCGAGCAAAACCTACAAGAGTCAGGCTCGAGCAAGTATCGAATTTTGTCAGCGCAGGTGTTTCTTACTGATTTAGCTAACAAAGCAGAGATGGATAAGCACTGGTGCGCCTGGCTGGGTGATGATCCACAGCACTGGCCACAGAGAGCCTGCGTCGGCGTTGCACTGGCGGGAAATACCCTGATCGAAATCACCGTCGTGGCGGCGCGAGAAGCGTCGTAACCCACAGCGTGTGCCCTATGCAGTCAAACCGACGCTTGTAGCGGTAGCTGATTGCGGCAGTCTTTGACATGCAGCGATTAAGTCGCGGGAAACTACGCCACCCTGAGACGAGGGCCAATAGCGTGGTTGCCGGGGCGGTGTGCGGTTATGCGGCTGCAACACCAATCGCTTTAAGATCACTGGTTCTAAGAGAGTGAGGGTTCTGCAGGCCGGGGATGGGGACCATGACCTGTTTACGTGCGAAAGGAATGTCCGCTGCTTCGAAGGCCTTTTGCACGCGGACATAGACTTCTTCTTGAGTCATGAATTGCTTTCCCGACTTGGCCATAAATTTACCACGTACCACAATACCATTGTCGTCAACCTCAGCGACCCCCTGAGATTTAAACGGCTGTAGAAAATCAGGCCCGAGAATCGGGTGATCCAGGAGTTCAGCGCCAATCCCTTTGACTATTTTTTTAACTTTGTGGATGAAGGTGATCTAGACCGCACTAACGGAATACACACCGATGACGCCGGAACTGACGACTATCTCGACCAGCAGGTACTTACAGACAAGTAGCGCAATAGCAATCATCGGCCAGTTGATCGCATAGCAGCTGAGATCGTCCGGTGCATCGTCGCCGATAGCGAGACACACTTTTTTTACTCTCCAGCAGCACTTCAGTCAGGCCGTCGCGGCTGATCCAGATCGTGAATGCGGACAAGGCATACAACGATGCGCTCAGCAGGAATCCGAATTTGGCTATATAAACGGAAACCACCGTAGTATTCGTCACCGATTGAGACAGCCAGATTGAACAGATGATG
>CALKXD010000174.1 GCA_938003855.1 uncultured Granulosicoccaceae bacterium
GGGGTGGCTGCACTGCGTTGATGGTGAGCGTGTTGCTTTGGGTGTCTTTCGGGGTCGTTTGTTGGCGGGTTTTCGGTGAACTGACAAGAATTTCGGGCGGATTCAAATTTGTGTGGCTGGCAGATGGCGTTGTCGCAAGGCATGAAGTAACCACCGTATCCGGTCAGGCGGTATACTGCGGATCGTAATCGACAATGCATACAGGAAAAACATGAGTACGATCGGATTTATCGGACTGGGCCTGATGGGCTCCGCAATGGTCAATCGTCTGCAGGACAAGGGCTACAAAGTAAACGTGGTGGCGAATCAGTCGCGCACCAATATTGATGCGGCCATCGCCCGTGGGGCAGTTGAATTTCCCAGTGCGCGGGAACTCGCCGCAAACAGCGATATTGTCATGCTGTGCATGGGCACCTCTGCCCAGGTTGAGAGCCGTGTAGAAGGCGATGACGGCATCATAGCGGGATTAAAAGCCGGTGGTGTGGTCATTGATTTTGGTACTTCTCTTCCTGCATCAACGCGTAAGCTGGGAGACGCGGTCGCAAAAGCTGGCGGGCACTTTCTTGACGGGCCGCTCGGTCGGACACCGGCACATGCACTGGATGGGTTGTTGAACATCATGTGCTCGGGTGATAAAGGTGCCTTCGACCAGATTCGTCCGGTACTCGAAGACCTTGGCGAAAACGTTTTCCATCTGGGTGACCTGGGATCAGGGCATACCATAAAACTGATCAACAACTTTCTCGGTATGACGATAGCCAATGCAATGTCCGAAGCGTTTGCGATGGCTGATGTGCAGGGTGTCGATCGGCAGTCGCTGTATGATGTGATGTCTGCCGGTCCGCTTCATTGCGCCATGATGGATTTTGTCAAAGGGTATGGTGTTGACGGTGATCCTTCGCAACTGGCGTTCGCCATTAAAAACGCGGCTAAGGATGTCGGGTACTACTCGACGATGGCCAACGATGCCGGCGCGGAGAGCATAATGTCCCGATCTACTCTGCAGGGGCTCACCGAAGCAAACGACGCTGGACGTGGAGATCAGATGGTGTCGCAGATGGTGGATTTTTACAGCGAGAAAATGAAATCCTAAGCCGACCGCTGGCTTAGACGGTGGGTTTGGTTATTGTCGAATTGTGCTGTTGCTCATTAATCGGTCAGCAGATTATGGTGATCGTGAACCGGGCGTGGGGCAGGCAATAAAGCCACCGACCGCAGAGTTATGTGCGCTGGAAATTTGTGTTCGCCGTATCACACTGACTATCTCGCAAACTTACTAGGGTTCGGCCCACAGACGGATCAGGTTGCTGTAGCTGCGATCTACTGTGGTGGTAACCTGAGCATTCGGGGTCGCAGTATGCAAGGCCTGACGAGCGTCGTCCAGGTCGGCTAGAATCTCGCGCTTGTGCGGATCACGGACCATACTTTGTGCCCATAGAATTGCGGCAATGCGCACGCCACTGGTAATCTGAGTGACTTCGTGCAAACTGGATGCCGGGTAGGCAACTGCACTACCGGCATTCAGTTTGACAGGGGTATTGCCAAATTGGGTTGTGATGTTGAGCTCACCGCCGCTGTAGGTTTCCGGGTCTGTCAGAAATACCGTGATGGCGATATCCGCTCTGTACAGTGCATTGCCGGTGCCCATAACCGGGTCATCTATATGCGGCGCATAGGCCATGCCGGTGCGGTAGCGTGAGACAAAAGCGGCAGATAGTCTGGTTGGCAGGCACCGTCGTTGAAACTCAGGATGGTGGTAAAGGCGGTTGGCGACAATGTTATTGATCTTTATCCAGCTGTCACAGGATTGATCCATCTCTTCGTTGCTTTTGCCATGCGCTGCATGGCTGCCTGCGCTGTGCCTGCCGTGTTTCCAGCCGGCGACATCGATTAGCTCGTATACCTGCTGTAGTTCTTCGGCGCTGACAACATTACTGATTCTGGCTAGCATGATGTATCAGCGCTCATGCAAATAGAACCCAGGTGGTGGCTATATATTTTACGCCGTGCTGCAGCGTGACGCCGCGATGCTCGTGTGTCCAGAATGGCGGGAATATAAGCAGCTTGCCGGTTTCCGGTGTGACCTTGATCTGCTGGTGTTTGAATTCTGTTTCACCGCCCGGTCCTTCTACATCGTTTAAATACCAGATAGCTACCAGTTGCCGATCACTGAATGAATGACTGCCGCTGTCCACATGCCAGTGAAAATACTCGCCGGGCAGGGTGCGTTGAATGGCGTAGCCGTAGTCTTTAAAACGCCCTGAAAAAAATGCATTACGCTCCCGCATAAAGCGCATCACCGAGGCGATAGACGAAAACAAACTGCGGTCGATATCCTGCCAATGTGGCTTGCCGCTGATTACCAGATCAGTTGATCTTTTAATTTGCAGGTTCTCTTGTTCGGTCTGGCCCACACGGCCGGCGTACTGCTCGTCTGTGGCGTTTTCGAAACGGTTAATGATGTCGGCGCAGAGATCGCTCTGCAGAGCTTGCTCGACACAGTAGATATGGCTGTGTGGTTGAATCTCCTGGGGCGTGGGGGTGTCTGAACTCATCTGAGGTATTGGTCCTGGTCCCGGGTGGCACTGGTGCGATTGTAAAAACAAGGCGATGTGCGTGTAGAATAACACGCAGTCACAAACACAGTCTGGCGCGCCTGTCGCTTAAGGGGCATTACCGGGGAGGTTATATTTCAGTGGTAGTAAGGCGGATCAAGGATCGCTGGCATAACTCAACGCCTGATAGTTCAACGCGTGTGGTGCTGAGTGAGAAAACTCTCAATGATCAGGCCAGCGCGCTGGCCTATATTATCTGGAAGCTGGCGTTGAACAAGGCGATCAACCTGCACGCGGAGGACTTTCGTTACGATGACGATCATCAGCGTATTGGTGTGATCAGTGAGTTTGTCGCATTTCAGATTCAACACGTTGATCGACTCAGTCATCAGCACGGGTTGGGTGCTGACCGGCAGAACTTCCTGCAGTCATTGTGCGGGCATGTGGCTGAGCAAGTACAGGATAACCTCACTGACATTGCCGGCCCCGGTAACTATAAGCTGCCTTTTATCTCGTTACTTAACCGGCGATTTGCCGACTACGCCGACTTTGACTACCAGGGCAAATCCCTTGGCTACGGAGCGCTTCGCTACCTCGGCCATAGAGTGCTTGAACTAATGGGGGAGGATCAAACGAATCGCTGGGTGGTTGATCAGATTATTGAGATCGATGCACCAGAGATGATTGAGCAAGTTACCCGCTCAGCGACGCGTCTTTTCGGTTGGGAATCGGCTGATTGAGCTGGTGCGAGCGACTATTGACTGTGCGTTTTTTGCGTCGTCTGCGAGTGGCTGCGGCAATACTATGCAATTAGATATATTTGAACAGCGATGCGCTTGAATTAAGCTGTAAACATGGAAAAACCAGACTATCACGCCACACTGAAGAAAATGCAGGACGCCGGAGTCAAAGCTGAGTATGCGCATGGATGGGCGAGTGGTGCGCTCGGAAATACCCTGCTCGAAGAGCAGCGCGTCACTGACGCCTACACGGCAGGCTACGAGGACGGCGAAAACGGCGTTCATGACGGCTACACCCAATGGATTTCCAACTAATGGTTACCTGCAGCGCATGATGCCGGTTACAGCGTGTTTTTCCGCTGGCGGTCGGAAAACCTCGACAGCGGGTATAGTGTACAGGAACCAGCACCAGCGCCATCCGCTGTAGTTGTTGAGATTGAAAAGCACACCCGTCAGTGAGGTAGCCCTCGGGCGCGAACTGGCACCGAAGCAGTATTGGCTTATCAAAAGAGTCAATTAGCCATCTACGATAAATAATATCGACACGGGGAATAGAATGACTGACATATCCAGAAGACACTTCACAGCGTTGCTGGGTGCCGGCGCGGCGTCAATGGCGATACCTTATCGCAGCAACGCTCAGGCGAAACCCAAAGTAGTGGTCATCGGAGGTGGTGCTGCAGGCGCTACCGCGGCACGCTACCTGGCAAAAGATTCGGATGGCGGTATAGATGTCACGCTTATTACCGCATCAGAAACCTACACGACCTGTTTTTTCTCGAATCTGTATCTGGGTGATTTCCGAAGCTTCGAATCTATTACCCACAACTACAAAAAGATCGCATCAGACTATGGCGTTAATGTCGTGCAGGGTTATGCCACAGAAGTCGACCGTGGTGGCAAGATGGTGAAACTGGCTGACGGTGCCTCTGTACCGTATGACCGTCTGGTGGTAGCACCGGGTATTGACCTGAAATACGACAGTGTTGCCGGTTACTCCGAAGAAGCCGCTGAAATCGCCCCGCATGCCTGGCAGGCCGGCGCGCAGACGCAATTGCTGAAGAGCAAGATAGATGCGCTGCAAAATGGCGAAAATATCGTCATGGTGCCACCACCGAACCCGTACCGCTGCCCGCCGGGGCCGTATGAGCGGGTATCGATGATGGCGCATATTCTCAAAACGCGCGGATTGACCGACAGCAAGATCATCGTCCTCGACCCGAAGCCCAAGTTCTCTAAACAGGGCTTGTTTCAGGAGGGATGGGATAAGCACTATGAAGGCATGGTCGAATGGTACGGCCCGGATGTTCATGGAGGTATTGCCGGTGTCGATGCTGCCGCCGGGTCAGTCGAGACAGACTTTGATACCTTCGAGGGGGCAGTACTGAATGTTATTCCCGCGCAAATGGCCGGTGTCATAGCCGGTAATTCAGGGCTCACCAACGACACCGGTTTCTGCCCGATTGAGGCGGAGTCCATGCGATCAACGATAGACAAAAACATCTATGTGATCGGCGACGCCAGTATTGCCTTTGCCATGCCCAAGTCTGGCTTTTCGGCTAACAGTCAGGCCAAGGTAGCAGCCATGAATATACGCGGTGAGTTGCTGAGTTCTAAAGTGTTCCCCGCAAAATACAGCAATACCTGCTGGAGCCTGATTGCCACCGACGATGGCGTGAAAGTCGGAGCGCAGTACGCCGCGGTAGACGGCGAGATCGCAGCGACCTCTAAATTTATCAGTGCCACCGGTGAAGAGGCAGCGCTTCGCAAGACCACTTACGAAGAGTCGATTGGCTGGTATGACGGTATAACGTCTGATATTTTCGGCTAGCTTAAATCAGGTAGTTGAAAAGCGGTGGCTTGGGTTGTACGGCATTGCTTGTCGCACAATCTGATCGTGCTCCTCCGTTCAGGGAGGGGCGGCACTTGCAAATCGGCGACTCTGTTTGTCGCGTCCTCTATCAAGGGCTGACACCTCCGGTCGGCTCTTGACCGGTGTGGCTGTGGAGCGCCTGCGGCGGTCGTCCATCAAACGGCGGTCAAGGGTTATCGCTTGTCCACGGGCTCGTGTACGCTGTGCAGGACTCAATAACACAGCAGGCGGTAATCATTGCAACAGGCAGATACAGGTGCATCCCGGGTCGCCATTGTCACTGGCGGTGCGGCGCGCATCGGCGCGGCTATCGTCGAGCGCTTGCACGCGGATGGTTACCGGGTCCTTATTCATTATCGAAATTCGGCGTCAGCAGCCGGGTCTCTGGCCAGCCGCTGTAATGCGGTTCGCCCCGACTCCGCGATAGCCTTTGCCGCAGATCTGGCCGACCACGACAGCGCCCTGCCTATTGTCAATGCCGCACTTGATCGGTGGCACAGAGTCGATCTGCTGGTTAACAATGCCAGTGAGTTTTTTCCGACACCCCTGGGGACGATCACGCAAGCTGTGCTGCAGCAGTTGTTTGCCGCCAATTTCGCTGCGCCGTTGTTTTTGTCCCAGGCCGCCTGGCCTGAGCTTCGGGAACGGTCCGGCAGTGTTGTCAATATTGTCGATATCTACGCGCAAAGTCCGCTGAAAGAGCACACGGTGTACTGTACGTCGAAAGCCGCACTGGAGATGCTGACCAAGTCACTGGCATTGGAGTTCGCCCCGCATGTTAACGTCAACGGCGTAGCACCCGGGGCGATACTGTGGCCGGAAGGGCCGGCCGGCCTCAGCGATAAGCAACAGCAGCAGAAACTGTCGGCAATACCGTTGCAACGCAAAGGTGAGCCAAGCGATATTGCCGGGGCGGTGGCGTATTTAGCGAGCCCGGCTGCGAGCTATATCACCGGCCAGATTATCTCAATTGATGGTGGGCGCTCTCTGTAGTCTGAGCTACCATTGTCAGCAGGCGTCGATAGCAGCCGCGTACCGGTTTAGCCGGGGCTGTCGTTGGATTTTTCAGCCGCCGGGTGTCTGCACAGGCGCAATGACACCACTTTATTCTTGAACAGCAGCATGGAATAACACCAATGAATAATCCTGCGGTAACGTCGTTTTTCGACGCAGCAACCAACACCATCAGCCACATTGTGGCCGACCCGTCGACGTCACGCTGTGCTGTGGTTGACTCACTGCTGGACTATGACGGTGCCTCCGGCCGAACCAGTACCGAATCAGCCGATGCCATTATTGCTAAAGTAAAGGAGCTCGGGCTGACGGTTGAGTGGATTATCGATACTCATGTGCATGCGGATCATGTGACCGGCGCCCATTACATAAAAGAGCAGATTGGCGGCAAGACCGGTATCGGTTCGATGATCACCGAAGTGCAGAAAGTCTTCGGTGAAATATTTAACGAAGGGCAGACCTTTCATACGGATGGCCGTCAGTTCGACCATTTGTTTGTCGACAACGAGACCTACCGCGTCGGCAACCTTGAGTGCAAAGCCATCCATACCCCGGGGCATACGTCAGCGTGCATGGTGCACTCAATCGGTGGATCATTGTTTGTGGGTGATACTTTGTTTATGCCTGATTTCGGTACCGCACGCTGTGATTTTCCCGGCGGTGACGCCGCTTTGCTGTATGACTCCATTCAGCGCATTTTCACCTTGCCCGAAGATTCCCCGATGTACATGTGTCACGACTACAAAGCCCCGGGCAGAGATGAATTTGCCTGGCAGACAACTGTGGGCGAACAGAAGCGAAATAACGTGCAGGTGAATGAGTCAATCAGTAAGGCTGAGTTTGTCAAAATGCGCAGTACACGGGACGAAAAACTCGGCACACCGAAACTGATGGTGCCATCCGTACAGATCAACATGCGCGCCGGCGAACTGCCCGACCCGGAAGGTAATGGTTTGCGTTACATCAAGGTACCCTTGAACGCGTTGTAGTCATCTGCCACATAGGATAAACCCGCTTTAATGTGGTGGGTGGGATACTTTATAAGCTTTTTGGCCTTTGACGCAGCATTTGTGAATCACTGATAAATGTCGCCTGCGTGCAATATTTAGTGCTGCAGTTTCATTCTTTGAGATTGACTGGTTTGTGTGTCATAAAAAACACATAAAAACAGTGTTGAGATAAAGCGCTGCGAGCTGATCGAGATATCGATCGGCCAACGCGTCGACAGCCACTCCGTGGAAATGAGTCGATTGACGAGTACCGTTCCTGTCAGGTCTGGACAGGTAGCGAATTCAACTACTGGCTGATGACGTTCGACATTGTTGGAAAAACGGCATAAAGAAGCTAGTGCTCCGCTCGGCTTTAGCTGTATAGAATAGGGCTATTGACTGATTGCAGTTGATGCAGGAAATAACTTAGCCCGATGCCGTATGCACAATGAAGATGGCCGTGCCCACTGTATGACTCAGCGCTTTGATCGACCCGCAGGCGGAGGGCGTCTGCACGATCAGTCGCTGGAAGCACTAATTTTGATGTTGCCTACAGCGACAATCTGACGGGGGATTGGACATCGACAGATCAGATGTGCAGGCAAGGCAAACACGACGGATCCAAACGAGACAATCTAATCGCATTTGCGGCCCGTAAACAGTGGCGCGACTATGCCGAACGTGCCGGTGTCTGAACAGCACGTTACGCAAATCGAAAGCGCGTTCAGGCGGGAGTTGAGCGGCTGCAGGTCATTGTCCTTCGTGCGAGGCTTGTCAGGGGGTCTGTGTTCTGTCTGGACAAAAATATGTAAATTCATATAATATTTCCCGGTAAGGATTGGGCCGTCGGTTCATCCACCGGGAGACCTGGAACATGGCAGAGAGATCTTTTCAGAAAGAGGTTCAGCAGTTAAAAATTGCCAGTGGTGACACCTTCCGCGGTGAAGGTATCCTTGCAATTACAAAGGCTCTGCTCGAGAACGGTGTCGGCTATGTTGCCGGATACCAGGGGGCTCCTATCAGCCACCTGATGGATGTTCTGGCTGACGCTGAAGAAATATTGACTGAACTCGGAGTCCACTTTGAGGCCAGCGCATCAGAGGCGACAGCCGCAGCCACACTTGCCGCTTCAGTGCATTATCCAATTCGAGGTGCCGTGACCTTCAAATCAACGGTTGGAACCAACGTCGCATCAGATGCGCTGGCGAATCTTGCTTCCGGTGGTGTGACCGGCGGTGCACTGATTATTGTCGGTGAGGACTACGGCGAAGGCTCTTCGATCATGCAGGAGCGCAGCCATGCGTTTGCCATGAAAAGCTCGATCTGGCTGCTCGACCCGCGGCCGAATTTACCGTCGATTGTAAAAGCGGTGGGTGACGGCTTCAGGCTTTCGGAGGCCAGCAACAGTCCGGTGATGCTGCAAGTACGTATTCGCTCCTGCCATCTGTTGGGAGAATTTACCGCGGCGGAAAATGTCCGCCCACCCACGACCGTTAAAGATGCGCTTGAAAACCCGCAGCGTGACTATGAACGTATCGTACTGCCACCGTCATCGTTTATGCATGAGCAGGAAAAAGTCACCGTGCGGATGCCGGCTGCGGTGGCCTATATCGGTGACAATCATCTCAATGAAATTTTCGGGCCTGATGACGCACCGGCGGGTATCGTGTGTCAGGGCGGTATGTATAACGCGGTGATTCGGGCCTTGCAGCGTCTTGGTCTGGCGGATGTTTATGGTCAAAGCGATATCCCGCTGTATGTGCTGAATGTCACTTATCCATTGGTCGACGAAGAGTTCCTGGCTTTTGCCGAATCAAAATCCAGTGTGCTGGTGGTAGAGGAAGGTCACCCGGAATATATAGAGCAGGCGTTGAGAGCCCTGTTGCATAAGAGCGGATCGACCACCACACTGCACGGCAAAGGCACCTTCCCGATGGCAGGTGAGCTGACCGGTCAGGTGATGCTTGATAGCATTCGGCTGTATTTGCAGGAGAACGCGGCACAGCTGATGCCGGCGCAGGCCAGAGCGTCAAATGCACCCTCGCCGGAGGTTGACGCAACACTAGCCCGCGCACTACCGGCCCGACCACCAAGTTTTTGTATCGGGTGTCCGGAGCGGCCAATTTTTGCGGCAACGAAAATGGTCGAGCAAGAGCTCGGTGCACATCATATAGCCAGTGATATCGGCTGCCATCTATTTTCCATCAACGCACCGTTTAATTTAGGTGCCACTACCATGGGCTATGGTCTGGGGCCGGCGTCTGCATCGGCGTTTAACGATAGCTCGGCCGGGCGCCGTTCAATCTCTTTTCTAGGGGATGGTGGTTTCTGGCACAACGGTTTAACGTCGTCTATTGGCAATGCCGTGTTCAACAATAACGATGGCGTGATTATTATTGTCGACAACTTCTATTCAGCAGCCACCGGCGGTCAGGATATCCTCTCTTCGCGTGCCGACAACAAAAGCAAATCGACCAACCACACGATCAAGCATGCGGTAGAAGGCATGGGGGTAGGGTGGGTGCGACAGATTGATCGCACTTATGATGTGGGCCGGGTACAGGCAACACTCAAAGAGGCGTTAACCACCGAGGTGGTTGGGCCTAAGGTTATTATTGCCTCATCGGAATGCATGCTGAATCGTCAGCGTCGAGTGAAGCCACTGGTGAATAAGGCGCTGGCCGATGGCAAGCGCATAGCGCGTACCCGTTTCGGTGTTGATGAGGATATTTGCACTGGCGATCATGCCTGCATCCGTCTGTCCGGTTGTCCGTCGCTGTCGGTGAAAACACTGAATGATCCGCTGCGCGATGATCCTGTCGCAAGCATTGATCAGCATTGCGTTGGCTGTGGTAATTGCGGTGAAGTAGCGGACGCCGCTGTACTGTGCCCGTCATTTTATCAGGCCGACGTCATCAGCAACCCCGGTTGGTGGGACCGCACCTGTAGCCGCCTGCGCAGGCGGTTGATCACCGCGCTGCAAACCAGGCGGGACAAACGTCGTCTGGTGTTTGATGAGGTGCCCGGTGAGCTCTGATCCCGATAACCGCTTAAAGCCACTGGCCTCCAATGCGACGCCCGTGAGTGATACCTCTGCCGGTATTATAAAAATAGCCATTCATGCGGTCGGTGGTCAGGGTGGTGGTGTACTGGCGAACTGGATATCCGATCTTGCCACCCGTGGTGGATACGCCGTGCAAATGACCTCAGTCGCCGGTGTAGCACAGCGTACCGGTGCGACTATCTATTATATTGAGATGGTGCAGAAAACTGATAAAAGGCCTGTGCTGGCGCTGACGCCGGCCCCGGGTGATGTCGATATCCTGATCGCCGCTGAGTTAATGGAAGCCGGTCGTGCCGTAGTGCGCGGGTTTGTTACGCCGGACCGCACTACGTTAATTGCATCAAGTCACCGTATTCTGGCGGTGGATGAAAAAGTCCTTCCGGGTGACGGACGCGCAGACAGTCCACTGGTCTATGAAAAAATAAAACTGGCGGCTCACAAGACCCTGTGCTTCGACATGGAATCTATTGCCAGCGGTGCGGGTAGTATGATTTCAGCCAGTTTGTTCGGCGCGCTGGCCAAAAGCGGTGAACTGCCATTTTCGAAAGACTTGTTTGAAGACGTTATCCGCCGCTCCGGTCGTGGCGTTGATGCCAGTCTCACCGCGTTTCGCGGCGCATTGAACTATGACGAAGGTGTACCATTGGTCCGATTCGACTCCGCCCCGAAGGTCATCGGTGGTGATCGGTCCGCCGCACCGGTCGGGCCCGCTCGACTCATGGCGCAATGGCAGTCACTGTCTGATCAGGTGACGGCAATGCCCGAACCGGTACAGAAGATGGCGATGGCCGGATTGCGCAAGGTGGTGGACTACCAGGACACCGCCTACGGTGCTGAGTACTTACAGACCGTGCAATTGTTTCTGGCTCAGGATTCTGGCGATAGTACCTATACACTGACCACTACGGCGGCCAAATATATCGCTAACGCCATGTGCTATGACGACATCATTCGTGTAGCGGATCTAAAAACCCGTGCCAGCAGAGAGCGACGCCTGCGTCGTGAGCAGCAGGCCGACGCCGGGCAGATAGTGCAAGTGACCGAATATTTTCATCCGCGCGCGCAGGAAGTCTGCGCTACGCTGCCAGCCCCGATTGGTCGTCGTATAGAAAACAGCCCGCGTTTGTATGGTCTGCTCAATAAGCTGGTGGACAAAGGCCGTCGAATTCGAACCGACAGTGCCAGTGGTTTTCTGATGCTGTGGTGCACCAGTGTGCTAAAGCCGGTACGTCGTAGATTGCTGCGGCATCGGGTTGAAACGGATCACCTGCAACACCTGGTGAACACCAGCCTGTCAGCCGCAGAGCAGTCGTACCCGCTTGCGATAGCCATTCTAAAATGCCAGCGGCTTGTCAAAGGGTATTCGGATACGCACGCAAGAGGGCAAAGTAAATATAGAATGCTCATCGACGCGCTACCGGCTTTAGGGGGGCAATCCGCGTCGGCCGAGCAATTGAGTCAACTGCTGGAGTTGGCGCTGCAAGATGAGTCCGGAGACTTGCTGCAGGCAGAATTGGCCGCGCTAACCGTTAATGCCTAGTCTGCGGTGGCAGTGTGTGAGTGTTCAGTGCGGCAGTCGTGCTGATACGGGCTTCAAACGCGACAGTTATTTGAAGTAGTTTACTGGCCCGCTGCTGTGGGCGTTGTACAATGAGGGTTGATCGGTGTTTTCAGGAGTTTGGGCCTTTGTCTTATCAAGCGCAATCCGTCAGGTATAAGAAATTTGTCAGCTTGCGGGGTGTGTTGGCGACCCGCCAGGCGGGCGGTGCCGGTGTCTCTGTGGCGCACTGGCGGTTTGCCGCATTGCTTTGGTCTTTGCTTGGTATCAGTGTGGCGCCGGCTGGCATGGCGCAGGATAACCTGCCAGAAAAGTTCGGTGCGCTTCATTCGGCGATCAGCGATGAGTCTCGTGCCGGTTATTGCCTGCCATATGATGAGTCAGAACTCTACACCAAGCGTAGCAATTCCGTCACGCTTGGCCCTGAGGATAACTGGGTGGACGCGATACGAAAGGCTTCTCCCGATACCGAATTTCTATTGCGCGATGGTACCTACAAGCTCGATCACTATGCGCTGGTGGTAGGATCAGGTATCACTATTCGGTCACTCAGCGGAAACCGCAACTCGGTGACGCTGGCCGGTCGCGGCTACCAGGAACCCGCAGAAGGGCTGATGCTGGGCGGTGACGATATCACCATTGCTGATCTGTCGATAACCGCCATGCGTGACCACGCTATTTCGGTTAAACCCGGCATGGGGGCCCGGCAGCAAACGCGCATCTACAATGTACATCTGTATGACATTGGCACACAGCATGTGAAGGTCAGTGCCGGTGGCACTATCGATGGTCTGGTTGCGTGTTCGTCGATAGGGTACACCGCTGATGGCGTGGCTGGTGATTATATTGGAGGCATCGATCTGCACGAGTCCGAGAACTGGCTGGTACGGGACAATACCCTCTATAACATTCGAGGCGACGGCACGGGCTGCAACGTCGATACCGATTGTGGAAGATACATCAGCGGGCCGGCAGTGCTGGTGTGGAACAATTCAAAGAACACCGTGGTTACCCGGAATCTGTTTTACGATAACTACCGCAACATTGCGTTCGGTCTTGGTCGCGGTCACGAAGGGGGCGTCATCAGTGATAACCTGGTGGTGCAGGATAGTCCGGGTGACGCAGGTATAGAATTGCAGACCGCCAGCGGTACACGCGTTGAAAGTAACACTGTCGTGCTGGCGGGCTATTATCGGGGGGCGATCGAGTACCGCGATTCCAGTGAGCTGAAAATCCTGTCGAACACACTGACACGGGCTCCCCATGATCGCGGCGGTAACAAAGATATTACGTTGCGGGACAACGTGGTGGACCGGGATCTGGCCGATAGCCTGTAGACGGTCAGCTGATTTGTAATCGCCGCTTCGGATAGGCAATGATTGTCTGGCTTGCATCCTATCCGCGTTCGGGTAATACCTTCTGCCGTATTGTGTTGAATCGGTTGTTCGGTATTAAAACCCCGACGGTTTATGTGGGGGAGGATAACTCCGCCTTTGAAGTGGGGCGGGAGCTGGTCGGTCACGTGGCAGAGGAAATGACCGTTGCGCAAATGCACGCCAGCGCGGATACCTGGTTTGTAAAAACCCACCGTCGTGAGGAGGATGCCGGGCCGGCCCTCTATATTCATCGGGATGGTCGCGATTCATTGGTCTCCTATGCCTGCAAGTTGCATCAGGAGCAGCGCTTCCAGTCGAGTGACGCTGCGCTGCACAGTTTGCTGTTGCCATCGAAAAGTAACACCGGCACCTGGGGGCAGAATGCCTGTCACTGGCTTGATCGTGATAGTCGGCAGACGGTACTGATTCGATTTGATGACTTAATTAAAAACCCGCTCGATGTGGTTGGTCAGGCGCTGGAACAGCTCGATCCAGCGCTTGATATTAGCCGGCAAAACCATCTGACAGTCCCGTCCTTTTCCGAGTTGCAGCAGATCAACGGTAATTTTTTCAGGCGCGGCGTGGTAGGCAGCCATAAGACGGAAATGTCTTGCGCTTTGCAGGAAATGTTCTGGGCGCAGCAGCACAACACAGATGCGATGGAAAGGCTGGGTTACCCGCGCTGACATCGGCGGGACACGCGCATTTTCCGCATCAGCACGTCAGCGATCTAGTCATCCTCATGAGCAAAAACCTGCCCTGATGGTGGATTTGCGGTAAAGTTTCGCTCGAGACACCTGTAGCGCTTTACCGCGGAGGACAAAATGCTTAACGAGCAACAGATTGGTGACTACCATGAAAACGGTTATGTAACGCCTGATTTCAGACTACCGGAAGATGTGATCGAGGACATTCGAGTGTTGCATGATCGTCTGCTGGTCAAGCACCCTGAGTTTGTTAATTATTGCCCCAACCTACTGGCTTACGATACCGGCTTTCTGAACGTTGCCCGCCTACCAGAGATTCTGGATATGGTCGAGCAGGTGATCGGGCCTAATTTCGCACTGTGGAACTCGAGCTTTTTTGCCAAGCCGGCTAATGGTGGTCATGCGACGCCCTGGCATCAGGATGGCGAGTACTGGCCGGTGCAGCCGCTGGCGACGTGTACGGTATGGATTGCAATCGATGAAGCAACACCGGAGAACGGTTGTCTGCGTGTTATTCGCGGGTCTCATAAAGCCCGCCGGCTGCGTAAGCACAATACCAATACCGCAGCAAATCTGACGCTGAGTCAGGAACTCGATCCCAGTGAGTACGATGTTGCCGACGCCGTTGATTTAGTGTTGAAGCCCGGTCAGATTTCATTGCACGATGTCTATCTGTTGCATGGCTCGGAGGCAAACCATTCTGCTAACTCCAGACGCGGGATGACTTTGCGCTTTATGCCTACCAGTAGTGTGTTTGATCGCGACAAAGCCACTGAGCTGCATCAGCGGTTGGGCTTGCTGGATCACTCTGATCGAACATTGTTTTTAATGCGCGGCACTGATGAGTCAGGACAAAACGATTTTCGCCTACGTTTATAAAGGTGGCCGTTGCGGCGCCCGGGCAATCATCTGATGGGTTTTCTATAGCCTGTTCTTCCAACAGATAGCACACAGCCAGAGTAAGATAGTGACACGATAGATTGAACCGATGTGAATGGGGCACGCTGTATCCGGTGTGTCAGCCGTGCTGTAACCGGCAAGGGCATTGGCTGTGGTCGCCGCAGACGGAAAAGGCGGTGTCTGTTTTATTGGTTTACTGGAAGTCTGGTCTGCTGGCGGGTGTCAGCGATTCAGGCTTTGCAGCAGTGACTGCAATGCGTGCTTTAAATTTTCACCGCTGGCACCTTCCAGAGACGCGAGCAATTGCTTTTCATGGCGGCGCGCGCTGTCTACCAGTGTGGCGGCGACTTTCCGGCCCTGTGCCGTCAGGTAAACCCGGACACGGCGTCGGTCTGCGCTATCTGTTTTGCGCTGCACCAGGCCGCGACGATCCATCTGATCGATAATACGTGTCAGGCGCGACTGCTCGATCAGTGAATACTCTGCAAGACGGGTGATCATTTCACCGTCCTGATCAAACAGGCAGGCGATCACGCGCCATTCGGGCACACGCAGGCCGGCGTCCCGCACTTGATGGTGGAACTGAGAACTGGCTGCATCACTGGCCGCTGCAAGCAAATACAACAGATACGAAGATACAAACCCGTCTTGCGTCCGGTTATCTGCTGCTTTGTTGTTGCGTGCTGCTGTCATTGACTCTCACATCGGTGTAAAAGGAACCATGGGGTTGACGGCGTCTAAGGACATTTCAGCACACAAATAATCGTTGACGCAAATTATATGAAAATACATACTTCATGGCATGAGAGCCTTGGGAATAGACAGTGTCTCTTGAACTGATCATTAATCGAATAGAGAACGAAAATTCAAGGATCCGCGTCTTGTATCTTTCGGCCGCAGACGGCAGCGATCTGCCGGGCTACACGCCGGGGGCCCACATTGACGTTGAGATCGATGGCATCGGTACACGCAGTTATTCACTAATCGACTTTTCAACACCGCTGGACAGCCCGAACTGTTACTGCATTGCGGTTCAGCGCGAAGATGACGGGCAGGGCGGCTCGCGAGCCATGCATCAATTCGAGTTTGGCGATGTCATGGTCGCATCGACGCCGAAAAACGACTTTGAACTAACCACTTCGGACTCCCCGGTGATCCTGCTGGCGGGGGGCATCGGTGTGACGCCACTGATCTCCATGGCAACCCTGCTGCAGGATACCGGTGCCGCATTTCAGTTTCACTACAGTGGCCGTAACGCTGACTCAATTGCGTTTCGAAAGGTGCTTGATGAGCAGCACAGCGAACAGCTCTCAGTGTATCTTGACGATCAGAACCCGCTCAGCCTCAATGCTCTGTTTTCATCCGCTGATGCGTCTTCGGTGGTTTATATCTGCGGGCCGCGGGGCATGATCGATGCGGCCAGAGAAGCGGCCGCGGCAAACGGGATCTCTGCGGATAATATTCATATCGAGCTGTTTGCAAGCGCAGAGACACAAACCGGCGACACAGGTTTTGAGGTCGAAATTCAATCAACCGGTCAGGTGTACGAGGTTCCCCCGGGACAAACCATCATTGATGTACTGGAAGCGGCCGACATTGATCTGGTTTATGACTGTCAGCGCGGCGACTGTGGAATTTGCCAGACTGACGTGATCAGCGGTACCCCGGATCACCGTGATGTTGTGTTGTCAGATGATGAACGTGCATCTGGTAAGGTGATGCAGATCTGTGTCAGCCGTGCAAAAACCGCGCGACTGGTGCTTGATTTGTAACGTAGCCCGGTGCCGTTGCGCGTCACCCGACATACGCCTGTAAAAAGGAAAAAAACATGAGTCATACATTCACCACGGCTGAGTCTGTAACGCGACTGGTTAATTCGCATCAGGTGCATCGCGATGTCTATACCAGTGAAGCGGTCTACCGACTCGAAATGCAGCAGTTGTTTTGCAATGCCTGGGTATATGTCGGGCACGATAGCCAAACACCAGCCAAGGGCGACTACTACACCACGCAGGTAGGTGATCAGCCGGTGATACAAGTGCGCCATTCCGATGGTGAAATAAAAGTACTGTATAACCGCTGTCCGCATAAAGGTACCAAGATCGCTATAGACAGAGAGGGCAACACCGGTAAGTTCTTCCGCTGCCCCTATCATGCCTGGTCGTTTAAAACCGATGGTTGCCTGCTGGCTATCCCGCTTAAGAAGGGCTACGTAGGGACCGGCCTCGATAAAACTGAAAATGTAAAAGGCATCAAGGCGGTTGGTGCGGTGATGAACTACCGTGGATTTATATTTGCGCGTTTGGCGGAAACCGGCATCAGCTTCGAGGACTACTTTGGCGAGAGCCTGTCGTCGATTGACAATATGGTTGACCGCTCGCCTGAGGGCAGACTGGAAGCCATTGGACCACCGCTTCGCTATATGCATCAGTGCAACTGGAAGATGCTGGTCGAAAACCAGACCGATACCTGTCACCCGATGGTCGCACATGAGAGCAGTGCCGGCACCGCGATCAAATTGTGGCAAGAGCTTGGCAGCCCTGAGCCCAAGCCCCCGGCGATGCAGATCATCGCACCGTTTATGTCACCCTACGAATTTTTCGAAGACATGGGTATTCGAACCTGGCCCAACGGGCATGGCCACACCGGTGTGTATCATTCGATTCATTCTGACTACTCGGCGATTGCCGGTTACTTTGAGGCGATGGTGGCAAGCTATGGCGACGAGCGCGCCAGGCAGATACTCGATGAAAACCGCCATAATACCGTATATTTTCCCAATATTATGATCAAAGGCCCCATTCAGCAGTTGCGCAATTTTATACCGCTGGGGCCGGATAAAACGCTGGTTGAGAGTTATATTTTCCGACTGGTCGGCGCTCCCGATGAATTACTGGCTCGTACCGCCATGTACAACCGGATGGTTAATGCACCGACCAGTATTGTCGGTCACGACGACCTTGAAATGTATGAGCGTGCACAGGAAGGTTTGCTTTCAAACGGACTGGACTGGGTCAATATCCAGCGTCTGCACAGTGACGATGAAGACTATACACAGGAGGCAGTGGAGAACGGCACTACCGAGCGACAAATGCGCAACCAGTTTAACGCCTGGCTGAAGTTCAATACCTGCTCGCTGCCGTCCGGGGGCGTGGCATGACTGCACATAGCAGAGAAGAGATAATAGACTTCCTCTATGACGAAGTACGGATGCTGGATGAAGGTCGATACAATGACTGGCTGGCGCTGTGGTTGGCCGACGGCCATTACTGGATGCCACTGGACTACAAGCAGACTGATCCTTTACTGGTCACCTCGCTTTTGTACGAAGATATCTTCATGCTGAAATTGCGCGTCGAGCGGCTCAATGGTGCGCGGACCTTCAGTCAAAAACCGAAAAGCCGCTGCCATCATGTGTTGCAGCGGCCGTTTGTTGATGTGATCGATAACGACCGCGGTTTTTATCAGACCAATGTGTCGATGCACTATATAGAGACCCGCCACGATGATCAGTTTTTACTGGCATTAACCGCAACCCACGAACTAAAATCAGTGGACGGCCGGTTGAAAATTGCCAACAAACGCGTCGATCTACTGAATTCTGATGCCGCATTCGGCAACATTCAATTGTTGCCATGAGCTCTATACCGCATGAAAGCATCTACCGCGCTTTTGTCTCCAGCGCAGAATGCTGGCCGGACAGGCCGGTACTCAATGTGTTGCCATCGACCGCACAGATCTACAACATTGACTCCGCAGAGATAAGCTACCAGCAACTGCGTCAGCAAGTGGAGCAACTGGCTGATCGGTTCCAGCAGGCCGGTTACCGTCAGGGGATGCGGGTGGCCTTGCTGCAGGAAAACAGGCCGGTGTTCTTCGCGCTCTGGCTTGCGCTTAACAAGCTGGGGGTATCGGTGGTACCGATCAATCCGGACTTGCGCGCAGCCGAGCTTGAGTATTTAATCGGCCACGCAGAACCGGCGCTAATCATAGCGATCGGCACACGCCTGACCGAGCTACAGCAGGCCGCCACGGCGGCCGGCATTGACCTGCAAGTGATTACCTTCGATAGTGTGTTTCCTGCGCCGCGTCGCAACGCGGTAGTGGCCGAGCTGCTCACCGGTGAAGCAATGGAAGCTGCGGTTCTGTATACCTCCGGTACCACTGGTAACCCTAAAGGCTGTGTATTACCTAATACCTATTTTTTACTGGCCGGCCAGTGGTATGCGACTGTCGGCGGTATTGCCACACTGACTGAAAACGGCGAGCGAATGATCACACCGCTGCCACTGTTTCACATGAACGCGATGGCGTATTCGTTTATGGCAATGGTCACCGTGGGTGGTTGCCTGATCGCATTGGATCGATTTCACCCGGGCAGTTGGTGGGCCGATGTAAAAGCGTCGGGTGCAACCTGCCTGCATTATCTGGGAGTGATGCCATCGTTGCTGATGGCAGCCGCGAGCAGCGAAGCGGATCGCGATCACTCGGTGCGCTTTGGCTTTGGTGCCGGTGTCGATGCAAAGCTACACGCGGACTTTGAGCAGCGCTTTGGTTTTCCGCTGGTAGAGGCCTGGGCCATGACTGAAACCGGTGCCGGTGCGGTGGTCGCGGCCAGTACCCGGGATAACCGTCTGGTCGGGCAATCCTGTTTGGGCAAGCCAGCCGATGATATTGCCTGCCGCTTAATCGACGACAACGGTAGCGATGTTGTTGATGGTCAGCCGGGTGAGTTGTTGGTGCGCCGTCGCCACGGTGATCCACGCTACGGTTTTTTCTCTCACTACTATAGAAATAAAGCGGCCACCGATGATGCGTGGCAGGGCGGCTGGTTTCATACCGGCGATATTGTACGTTTGGATAATCAGGGGCAGCTTTTTTTTGTTGATCGTAAAAAAAATGTGATCCGCCGGTCAGGGGAGAATATTGCCGCCGTAGAAGTTGAATCCATCTTAATGCGCCACCCGCGTATTCATGCCGCGGGCGTCGCAGCGGTGCCGGATCAGATCAGAGGTGATGAGGTATTTGCCTGTCTGGTGGCAGATCAACCATCCGCACAACTTGCTGTTGATATCACACGGTGGTGCCTGACGCAGTTGGCGTATTATAAAGCGCCTGGCTATATTGCCTTTGTCGATAAGCTACCGGTGACGGCAACACAGAAGATTCAGCGTGCAGAGCTCAAACGGCTGGCCGCCACCCTGATAAATGACTCTGACACGGTCAGTACCACCGCCTATAAAAAAAGACAAACCGCATGAGAGCACGCCAGTCCTACGATGGCGTGGTCGTTACCGCACCGTTTTCGACACCGTACCAGCGCTACTCAATTGAAACTGCCCATTGGTGGATTGCGCGTGCACTGCGCGGGTCGTTACAGTCGGCGGGTTTAAAGCCGCTCGACATCGATGGGTTTACGGTTTCCAGCTTTACGTTGTTTCCGGATACTGCGGTGGGTTTAACTCAGCACCTGGGCTTATCTCCAAGGTGGCTTGATCATATCCCGATGGGAGGGGCGAGTGGTGTGGTGGCTCTGCGGCGTGCGGCGCGTGCTGTGCAGAGCGGTGACGCCAGCATTGTGGCCTGTGTGGCCGGGGATACAAATCACATCGATAGCTTTCGCGGCTTGCTGTCGAGTTTTTCGCGCTTTGCCATGGATGCTTCTTATCCTTACGGGTATGGCGGGCCAAATGCAAACTTCGCTCTGCTCACTGATCGCTATATGCAGACCTATGGTGCCACCCGTGAGGACTTTGGTCGGCTTTGCGTGGCGCAACGCAGCAATGCGCTGAACAACCCGGGGGCTGTGATGAAAAAGCCCCTGACGCTTGAGCAATATCTGGGTGCGCGTCCAATCGCAGATCCCATCGCATTGTTCGACTGTGTCATGCCGTGCGCCGGGTCAGAGGCGTTTCTGGTGATGCATGAAGATCAGGCGCGCGCCCGTCAGTTGCCGTTTGCACGCCTCAGCGGTGCCATAGAGCGTCACAATGCACATGCCGCTGATCCCATTCAGTTGCGCGGTGGCTGGACGGTGGACATTGAAGAACTCTATAACATGGCAGACTGCACACCGGAGTCGATAGACTTGTTGCAAACCTATGACGACTACCCTGTGATCTCAATGATGCAGATCGAAGATCTCGGTTTTTGCGCCAAGGGCGAGGCCGCATCCTTTGTGCGCGGGCATGATCTTACTACCCGTGGTGACTTCCCGCACAATACATCGGGCGGTCAGTTATCGGCCGGTCAGGCGGGTGCGGCAGGCGGGTTTATCGGCATGGTGGAGGCAATCCGGCAGCTGACAGATGCCGCTGAAAACCGGCAGGTAAAAAATGCGGCGCGCGCGATGGTGTCGGGCTTTGGCATGATTAACTATGATCGCGGTGTGTGTTCTGCTGCGGCCATCCTGAGCAGCGAGGACGCGTCGTGACAACGCCACTGATTCCACCACCTAGAAAAGACCCGCAAAAGCGAACGGTCTCGCCAACGCGCCCACCGCAAATGCGAAGCCGTGCGGCACTGGGCTTGAGTGCGGCAGCGGCACACGGGCGCTTTGCGTTGCAGCGTTGCGCCGAGTGCGGGGCGGTGCAGTACCCGCCGCGTGATGCCTGTTCGTCGTGCCTGTCTCTAGAGCTGCCGTGGCAGGATGTTTCACCGCTTGGCGAAATACTCGCTGAAACGACGGTCAGAACATCAACCAAACTTTATTTTCGTGAGCGCGCACCCTGGCGCACCGGCAGCGTGCAGCTCGATGCCGGTCCGGTGCTTCTGTGTCATCTGCACGGCGACTGTGAACCGCGCTCGCGTGTTAAATTGCTTAATCGTCTGGACCGCGCCGGGCAGGGCGTGTTACTGGCCGTGCCCCTGGAGAGGACCCCGACAATGGAAGACGATCCGCAGTTGCGTGCATTGACGTCAGACCCTAAACATCGGCGTGTGTTAATAACCGACGCCCGCAACCCGAACGCACCGGCCCTGGCGACTAGCCTGTTGGCCGCTGGTGCTGCTATGGTGTTTGTCGGCGAGGCGGAAAGCTGGCGGCCGTATCCTGAAAAACCGCTGTTGCAAGCCATAGATGGCGTCGAGCTGTTACCGATGGACGTCACGGATACCGCATCGGTGCAGAAACTGGCCGGTGAACTGGGTGGCAAGACTGATATTCTAATTAACAATGCACGCTTTATCCGGCCGGGCGGTGTGCTGTCGCGTGGTGATACCGGCTTTGCCCGTGATGAAATGGAAGTAAACTATCTGGGTCTGATGCGCCTGGCACAGGCGTTTGGTCCGGCGATGTGCTCAAGAGTATCGGATGGTATCAACTCGGCGGTAGCCTGGGTCAATATACTTTCGGTGCATGCGCTGTCTAATGCGCCTGACTACGGCTGTTTTTCGGCATCTAATGCGGCAGCTCACTCACTTAGCCAATGCCTGCGGGCCGAGTTCCGGTCATCAGGACTGCGGGTGATGAATGTTTATTGTGGCCCCACCGAAGATGACTGGTACCAACCGTTGCCACCGCCGAAAGTGTTGCCGGAGTCATTGTCGCGCAGTGTTGTGCAAGGCCTCCAGCAGGGCCTTGAGGAAGTCTACTGCGGCGATGTTGCGAAAGACGTCTACACACGCTTTGAGCAGTCTCCTAATATTCTGGAGCGGGAAACCACACAGGGGGTCGAAGGCGCATGAGTCAAGCGACACTCAGTGAGCTGGCACTGCAGATAGCCAGTGGTGAGGTTCGCATAGTCGACCTCACACACACGTTGGACCCTGACTTTCCAGTGATTATTCTGCCCCCGGAGTTTGGCCAGTGTGCGCGCTTCCGAATGGAAGAGATAAGCGCTTATGACCACCGTGGACCGGCGTGGAAGTGGCATAACATCAGTATGTCGGAGCATACCGGTACTCATTTCGATGCACCTTCGCACTGGATATCCGGCCGTGATGTGCCCAACAATTCTGTTGATGAAATCCCCCCGCAGGCGTTTGTTGGTCCGGTTGCGGTGATCGACTGCTCGGCTCAGGCTGCGCTCGACGAAGACTTTGAACTTACCCCTGAGGTTATCGAAGCGTGGGAGCACCAGCACGGACGCATTGCCGCAGACAGCTGGGTGCTGATGCGTACCGACTGGTCTAAAAAGTCCGGTGCAGACTATCTGAACATGAAATCTGACGGGGCGCATTCTCCGGGCCCCACACCGGATGCGATCCGTCTGCTGGTTGATCAACGTAATATCCGTGGTTTCGGCACTGAAACGGTTGGTACGGATGCCGGGCAGGGGGCGCACTATACGCCGCCGTATCCGGCACATTTCTATCTGCATGGTGCGGGTAGATACGGCCTGCAATGTCTGGCCAACCTGGATCAGCTGCCTGCGACCGGTGCCATACTGATGGCACCGCCACTGAAAATTAAAGACGGGACCGGCAGCCCGCTGCGGGTGCTGGCAATGGTCCCCGCAGCGCAGCACGAAGGGGCACAGCAATGAGTCAGTACACCGCATTGATTACCGGTGGCAATAAAGGGATAGGAGCCGATCTCGCAGCGCGGCTGCTGGAAAAAGATTACAAGGTAATTTCGGTGGCGCGGCGCGCACCGGAAAAATCACACCCCAATCTCTATTCGGTGGAAGCTGATCTACTGGACGCGGACGCGGTTAGCGCTGCCGCCACGGAGATTGCCGCCGCGCATAAGGTCACCCATCTTATTCACAATGCCGGGTTGATCTGGCCGAATCTGATCGAGGATGCCAGTGCCAGTGATATCACCGGTCTGGCGCAGTTGCATCTGGGGTCTGCGCTGACTCTTTTGCAGGCGACACTGCCGTCGATGAAAGCGGATAACTTCGGGCGGGTGATGTTTAACGCGTCGCGTGCCGCACTGGGCGCCCCCACCCGCACTGCCTATAGCGCCAGCAAGGCCGGGATGATTGGCATGGCGCGTACCTGGGCGCTTGAGTTAGCCGCTTACGGAATTACCGTTAATGTGGTGGCCCCCGGCCCCGTGTTGACGGACAATTTCTGGGGCATTATAGAAAAAGGCAGTGAACAGGAAACCGCACTGGCCGGGCGAATTCCAGTTAAGCGTCTGGGCACCGTGGCAGATGTGTCAAATGCGTTTCTATTTTTCTGCGATCCGCAAAACAGCTTTGTCACCGGTCAGACTTTATATGTGTGCGGTGGCGCCAGTGTTGGCACTTTAATGCTTTGATGTCAGTGTGTGGCCGGTGGCGAGTGTCTCACGACAAATAGCGGGTCAGTCTTTTTCGTCACCGACTTGTCCGGGCATCACATCGAGGTGATTCAGCATAGCCACAAACGCTGCAAGCTTTTTCTGTTTATAGGCTTCCAGATCCATGTTTTCGTAATCCAGAAACCCTTGTCCGGTGCGTAGTCCGATGCGGTTTTGCTGCATATTCTGATTGATAATCTCGGGTGCGGCGTAGCGTTGTTCACCGGTGGCCCCGGTCATATAGTTACCGGCATGGTAGAGGATGTCACCGCCCCCCCAATCGATAAATTCCAGCATGCCCAGTATGGCGAAGCGAAAGCCAAAGCCGTATTTACTGGCTTTGTCTATATCTTCGACAGAGGCGACACCTTCTTCGACCATTCGGGCCGCTTCGTTCATAGCAAGCATCTGCATGCGCGGCACAATATAGCCGGGACTCGCCTTGCAGACGACAGGCACCTTGCCCATGGCTTCCAGCAGGTGCTTTAGTCTGGCGGTGGTTTCCGGGGCTGTACGGCTGGCCGGGGACAGCTCTACCAGTGGCACCAGATAGGCCGGGTTAAGCCAGTGCGCGTTTAGAAAACGCTGCGGATTTGTGACCAGAATTTGCAAATCATTAGAGAGTATTGTGGAGGTGGTTGACGCGATGATCGCATCGTGCGGTGCGTGCTGGCATATTGTTTTAAATGCAGCGGTTTTTGCCTCCAGCGTTTCCGGCACCCCTTCCAATACGATGCTGCAGTCTTTGAATGCCTCGGCGACTTCTGCACTGTGGTAATAACTGACTTTCGCAAAAACATAATCCACCTGATCGGGTTTGACCATACCGAGTGTTGCGAGGGTGACCAACGTTGAATGAATCTCGTCCAGTGCTTGTTGCCGTGTTGCTTGCTGATCATCGCCCGATCTGGCTTTAAGGTCGATCAGATTCGACTTGATACCTGCCAGGCAGAAGGCTATCGCCATGCTCCGGCCCATGCGACCGGCCCCGGCAATGGCGATAGTCAGGTTGCTGTAACTCTGCTGTTCTGCCGGCTCAGTCATCAAAGCCGTCCTCAAGCTGTTGCTGCATCTGCGCGACGCTAAGTGCACTAAGCCCCATCTGCTCAAGTGTGCGGCCGGTACGTCGGAAATCGTTGTCGCAGACGGCAGACCCAATCGCCAGTAGGCCGGTGGCGACCGGTGCGGCAACGCCGGCCCAGTCTGCGGCAGAGACCAGAAATGCCAGACCGGTGGCGACGTCTTCACGCATGTATCGATGCTCGGTCAGTACCAGATGCTCCCGCCAGTCGCCGGAATCGGTCAGTTTCTCGTGCGCCAGGTTGCCGTACATCCATTCTTCGCGTTCGGGGTCGTAGTGATCGGCCAGCGGGAAGTGCGGGCCGCTGTATCCCAGCGCTTCGCGAACCGCTATACGTTCGGCGTCCAGCTGTGTTGTTACGCGGCGGATGGCGGGTTGCGTTCCTTCGTTGTGGATATCCCAGTGATCAAAGTGCTCAATGGGTCCCGCGTTCATCAGGATCAATGGCGGGTGAATGATAGGGCCGGCATTCATCAGAGCGCCCGACAGTGCGTTGCCTGCGTCTTCCACTGACGGGTAGGCCTGTTGAATCACCGATAGGGTGCGGGACTTTGCGCTGTGCGGGTAGACGCCGCTGGGCAGGCGCGTTGCCCGTGTGGTGATTGCGATCTGATCTGCGCCGTGCAGACGAGACAGATACGGCAGGGTGCCGGCCTCGGCGAAGCTCACACGGGCCATACTACCGGCACTGCGGATAATGCGTGCCATCAAGACACTGCCGAAAGTCCCGGGTGGCAGAAATATCACCTGACCGTCAACCAGGTGTGGTGCCAGTTGTGCGGCAATAGACTCCTGTGCGGTGGCGGGCGTCGGGCAGACAATCAATTGCGCGCCGTCGAGGGCGGTGGCGATATCGTCCGTGACGACGTCGAGCGTTACCTGTCGTTGGCCGCTGATGTCTTTGAGTGTTAGTTGATTCTGCTTTGCTCTGAGTGCGGCTATCGCGTTGGAGTCGCGCCGCCAGAACCGGACAGAATGGCCGTTCAGAGTCAGGTCTGCGGCTGCTGCGTGCGACCCGTTACCGCCGCCTAGTACTGCAATTTCCATCGCTTGCCCTTGCATGTCAGTGTATCGGTTTGTCTGTTGACACCGACGCACGATGACGGCCTGACAGACAAGCGAATAGCGTATTGAGTTTCGGGGTAAAATGCGAACAGATTTTAAACCCGCCCGATTATGTCCGGCTATGTCCGGGGGAGAGAGCATGCCAGTTATCACGGTAACGCTGATTGAAGGCTATGAGGCCGACGCGCGGCAACGTTTGTCTGAGCGCCTGACCGATGCGACGCGCTCGGTGATAAAAGCCCCGGCCGATGTGGTCACGATTATGATCAACGAAGTCTCAGCGGGAAACTACATGCGCGGTCGGGTATCGCGGCAGCCTGGCCCGGCACACGCTGATCAGGTACAGATTGTTCGCGATTATCTGAGCGCAATGGAAAACCGTGATCTGCAGCGGGCCGGTGGTTTTTTGTCGGCGGATTTTCGCATGACTTTTCCCGGTGGTGTGGTGTTTTCAGAAGTGGATCAGTTGATTGCCTGGGCCGGAGACAGGTATCAGTCAGTGGTTAAAACCTACCAGCGCTTTGATGAATGCGTCGGCAGTGATGACATGACCGTCTATTGCTATGGCACACTCAGTGGTGTGTGGCCCGATGGTACCGCGTTCTCCGGCGTGCGCTTCATTGATCGCTTCACTATTGCTGACGGGCTGTTGCTTGATCAGCAGGTCTGGAATGATCTGGCTGAAGTGCGTGACGTCTAATACCGCATCGATCGGCGCACTGTAGAAATTATAGAGCGATAAAATGCACCAATGTAAGTTAGCTAGTTTTGATCTCGATGGTACGCTGATTCACGGTACCAGTTCGGCCGCGCATCTGGCGGGTAAGATGGGTGATCAGGCGCTGATTCGTGAGCAAGAAGCAAGCTACGCGAAGGGTGAAATCAGCAGTGTCCAGTTTGGTGACATGGATGCCTGGCGTTACCGGGGATATTCAAAGCACCAGATTCATCGGTTTCTTGATGACGTACCGGTGATTCGGGATATCTCTTTGACGGTGAACTATTTTAAATCCCGTCGTATTGACTGTGTCATTTCAACCATGGCGTGGGATTTTATTGGTGAGTACGTTGCCCTGAAGCATGGCTTCAGCGCCTGGTCAGGACCGTCGCTTGAAACAGACAGCGCTGGGCGGTTCACTGGTCGAGTGGAAAAATATTTCCATGAAACTGAAAAAATATCATTCATCGAGACGCTTTGTGCAGATAAGGAGATTTCAATGACACAGGTGGTGCACATCGGAGACTCAAGATCTGATTTTCCGTTGTTCGAGGCAGTGGGATTTTCTTTGGCGTTGAACGGCTGTGGCGAGGCACGAAGGCGAACTCACGTATCACTCGATACCGGTACTTTGTTTGCGGTCACCAATGTACTCCCCGGTCTGGATCAAACCTGAAGCAGGCCGTGTTGATGAAAATACGTCGGGCACAAGCAAAAGACACGTCTACTCTCACCGCTATTGCACTGCGCTCAAAACAGTCGAACGGCTACGATACTGAATTTATGCAGGCCTGCCGGGAGGAGCTAACCGTCACTGACCGTCATCTGCAGTCCAGCGAATACTGGCTGGCCGAGACAGATGTCGTGTGCGGGTTTGCCGCGCTCCGGTTTGCGACCGATGCCGGTATCGCCGATGTGGAGTCGTTTTTTATAGATCCGCCTTTTCAAGGGCAGGGTGTGGGCAGGCTGCTATGGCAAAAGCTGCTTGAGCGCGCAACACAACAGGAAACCCGGATGTTGCAGCTTGCCGCCGATCCGGCGGCGGTTGGCTTTTATGAGGTGCTGGGTTTTAGGGTGACAGGGCTGGTCCCGTCGGGATCAATCGCCGGACGCACGTTGCCACGAATGACGCTTAGCCTGTAGCGATGTCAGGCATGATGATGTGATCGATAGCCGGCAGGTGACACTGCACCCGATAAGTAAAAAACACCACATGCGTTGATTTTTCTGCGGTAAAATAAGGGCTTTTCCGCTAACTGGTTGCCCTCTGTGCTTAATCGATGTGTTGTAATTCTGAGACCCAAACAGCCCTACCTCGACTGGGCTGAGCAATTGGATGACGGGGGCACAGTGCCGACCGTCGATGGCGAGAAAGCGGCCTACCTGCTGCCCTCAAATGAAAGCGACCATGATGGCAGTGAAACCGTAAAGCATTGCTACGAAGGTTTGTTCGAGCTGGAACTGGCGGGTTGGCACCTGATCGAGGAAGACTGGCCGGCTAACCGGACCTATGAAATGTTCCAGCAGTGGTTTTCGGTGGAGTGGCACTCGATAGTCACGGACCTGTGCGCTGATCCGTTAATCGACGATGGGCTGTAGTTACCGCTTGCAGCCCGTTGATCACTGACCCGTTGCGTGTGTGATTTGTCGGTATATTGCACAATGCCCCGGTAGAACTGCGCAAGTGTATTTTTTTTCCATGGCGAGCGATTCAGGCTACGCGGGATCGTATTCAGGGAGTTTGGTGCATGATGTGGTGTCGGTGGTGTTGGCTTTCTCAATCAGTTGCTGCAGGCATTGGCTGAAGCGGACGGGCTTGCCAACCCCATAGCCCTGGACGTAGTCCACCCCAATGTCGCTCAGGGTACGGATGATGTCGTCGTTTTCGACGAATTCGGCAATTGTTTTTATATTCAGCAACTGACCGATCTGATGAATGGATGACACCATCACGTGATCAGTTGGATTGCTGACTATATCGCGGACAAAACTGCCATCGATCTTCAGATAGTCGACCGCAAAGTGCTTCAGATAGTTAAACGATGACAAGCCACTGCCGAAATCGTCGAGTGCAAAGGCGCAGCCCAGGGATGTCATGACACTGATGAAGTTCTGTGCTTTTTCAAAGTTACTGATAGCTGCGGTTTCGGTGATTTCAAAGCAGAGATTGACGGGTTTGATTGAGGTTCGCGCAAGTCGCTGCTTAACAAAGTCTGCCATAGAATCATCCGAGAGTGATTGCCCGGATAGATTTATGGTTACTCGTACATCACCTGTCCTGCTGTAGTTACGGTTGAGTTCTTCTAATGTGTTGGCGATCACCCAGCGATCAATGTCATTCATTAAACCGCGTCGCTCGGCTGCCGGTATAAAAGAGCCCGGTGCCAGCAGTTTATTTGTGGGGCTGCGCATCCGCAGTAAAATTTCATAGTGTTCGACTGTCAGTGATGGTTTGCCGGAGCCATCACTTTGCAGGGCGGCTATAGGTTGGGCGAATAAACAGAACTGATTGTTTTTAATGGCCTCCTTGATCCCGCTGGCCAATAGCATATCGGAATGTCGTTGAGTCATCTCTCGATCACTGGGTTTGTAGACATGTACTCGTCCACGGCCATTTCCCTTTGCGGCGAAACAGGCGACGTCGGCTTTCGAGAGGAGCTCGGATTCATTGGTGTTACTGTTAGTGATTGCCACCAGCCCGATACTGGCCCCCACACCGAAAACCCGGCCGTCCCAGGCAAAGCGATACTGCTCGAACTGCCGAATAGTACGTTCCATAGTGGCGACCGCTTCCTCCATAGTGCAATCGATAAACAGCAATCCGAACTCGTCACCACCCAGTCGGGCCAGGGTATGCCGGTCGCGCAGTTGTGTCGAGATTAGCTGAGCCACCTGTATCAGTAGCTGATCACCGGCAAGATGACCCACCGAGTCATTAATCACTTTAAACTGATCCAGATCCAGGTAACCCAATACAGCGGTGCGGTCCCCGTAAACCGATTGCTTAAGCGTCTGCGATAGTCGGCGTTCAAATTCGCGACGGTTGGGCAGATCGGTGAGGTCATCGTGTGAGACCTGATGATTGAGTATGGATTCCAGCTGTCGGGATTTAGTGATGTCTCTGCCTGCGCCCCTATAACCGCGAAATTCACCAGCGGTGTCATAACAGGGTTTGCCGCTGAGGACCAGATAGGACGGTGCGCATCGCTCGCCTACGGTGATTTCCAGTCCGTCAAATGCCGCGCGTTGTGTTATGGATTGTTTCAGTTGATCGGTGGCCCGGGTGTTTTCGCTGTTATACATTTTGATCGAGCGGTAACTGTTGCCGATCAGACGTTCCGGTGCGATACCGGTGAGTTCTTTGCATCGTTTCGATACATAGGTGATTCTTAAATCGGCGTCGAGTTCCCAGAACAGATCTGCTGCAGTCTCGGCGAAATCTCTAAAGCGTTCCTGACTACCGCGCAGTTCGGCCTCTAGTTCCTTATGTGCACTGATATTCCGTCCTGCTCCGACCAGGCCAATGATGTTTCCCTCGGTGTCCCGCAGTGGCACTTTTGACGTCGCCACCCAGATATGTTCCCCTTTATCCGGATGCAGAACGTGTTTCTGGTTATGCATTATGGACTCGCCGTTCTCGATGACTCGCATATCGCTGGCGTGAAATTCCTTTGCGATATGGGTGTGGTAGTAGTCGAAGTCGGAACTGCCTTCCGGGACAAGTTTTTCAACTTGTTCGGGGTTTAGGTGAGAACGCATGAACGAGGCGAGCGCCCGGTTTTGTATGGTGAACCGTGCTTGTTTGTCTTTGGCGTAGATAAAATCGGGGATGTTGTCGATCAGTGCGCGCAACAGGTTGCGTTCTTCTTTTATAGCCAGTTCGTTGTTTTTATCGGCCGTGATATCGACCATGGTTTGCAGGCATCCACCGTCAGGAAGCCGTTGTTCTGTTACTCGAAGCCAGGTGTTACGGTTGCTTAAAACTTCAATGGGTCCGTCGGGGTGGTTAAACTTTTGCAGCCGCTCTGCAAGCCATTGTGGTTCCCTGCCGAGTGCTTGTTCTACCAGTCCGGCGGCAAGTCTTTTTTGCTGACAATGCTCGAATTTTAAGCCCTGCTTAAGATCTTTGCCTAGAAAGCTATGAATTTCCTCGAACTTGCGATTGTACGCGACTAACCGGTTGTTATGATCGTACAGAGCGAATGAACCGGGAAACTCGTCTATTGCGCGGGTGAAGCGCCGTTCAATCTGCCTGGCCTGCTGTTCGAAGGCCTTGATATCAGTGACGTCGGTGGCGGTGCCACGGTAGCCTCTAAATTGGCCTTTATCGTTAAATACCGGCACGCCGCTGGTACAGGCCCAGCGCACACCGAGTTGCGTGTTTACCCGATAACAGAAATCACGGAACGGCTCCTGTCTGGCCAGTTGTTTTTTATGCTCGCTCCAGGCTTGTGCTTCAGCCTTGTTATGCGGTGATTCCGGTCTGGGTTTGCCGTACAGAGTGTTCCGGTCCATGTGGAACTTGCTTTCAATCTGATCAGAAATCCAGGTAAAGCGCAGTTTGTGGTCCATCTCCCAGAACCAATCCGACGTCGAATTAGCGAAGTCGATCAGCCGTTGCTGTGTTTCTAAATGCCCTTGTTGGGCAGTTTGTATGTCTGTCAGGTCCTGGACGTTAATTATTACTCCGACAATTTTGTCGGCTACGCGATAGGGGGTACATTTGTAGTCTATGTAGCTGAGATCGCGGGGCTGCTGGTTTTGATCAGAAAGCGATTGCCAGAAGGTGTGCTGGGATACTGTGCCTTTCAATGCAAGGTCAACAAGGGGTTTAAGATCGTCCTGAAAATTAAATTCGCCAATTAAATCCGATAACCTGAGCCCGATAATCCGGTCCACAGGCAGGTTCCAGGCGGTAGCGACTGCGGGAGATGTGCTGATAATCCGATAGCGGTGATCAACAATTGAAATCCGGTCAGTGACATTGGAGAGCATTGCCTGAAGCAGGTCACTGCTGAAGTAAGTCGGCAGCCTGGCATCCATGAGCTGATCTGCCGGTCGGGCTATTTTGTCAGACAACACTTGTCAGACCTCAGCAAGTGCTTGGTGACGTTGCTGACCACCGGCTTGCGCAGCGATACGGGAGAGGGGGGCGTGTACAGCTTCTCATGAACAAATCCTTGTACTTGCTTTTGATACGTTGCCAGTCAACCGTGGTGATGTGATTGATAACTGAAAAGGTGGCTGCGGAATGCACACAGTGTGCCAGTAGTCGCACTAAATTCGGGCACGCGCCAGAGCGGGTTGATCGGACGGTGATTGGCACGGCTGTACTGCATGCGCGCAAAAGCGGGAATTTTACCGTCGAATTTTTTGTCTTTTTGGCCTGTGTTGCTTGCTCAAGGTGTTAGTATCAGCGGTAAAATCGCTGAGCGAAACCGGACAATTTGTATGATGGATCATGAAAACCTGAATAACGCCCGGCCGGGTGTGGCTTTTTTTGTCGTATCCCTGCTGGTATGGCTGGCCCCGAATACACTGCACGCCACGTCGGCGATTGACGGGGGAGCGCTGCCGAGTATCAGTCAGGTTAACGGGGTGCCGACGAGCTGCTCAGCCTGCCATGCGATGACCGATAACAACAATCTGAAATTTTCAGATCAAGTGGTCGATTCCGGGACGGGATCTACGATACTGAGTATGACCGGTAATTCCAGCTTTAACACCTATACCTCTATAGAAGATGGTGCGGTAACGCTGTCCAAGTCACCGACTGTCGCCGGTCTGGTTGAAGGCGTTAATAATTTTGACTACTGTATTATTGATACGACGGCGGCACTGCAGGACTCAAATACAACCCGTGGCCCCAGAGACTATAACTGTGACACCGTCAAAATCACGGTAAGCGCTGCGCCGAATCAGGACCCGGTGGTCAGCGCCAGTGTCAGTTCACTGAGTCTGCAGGATGGTGCTCAGGATACCGTGACTGTCACTACCTCTGATCCGGACAACGATACGGTTACGGTAACCGCGTCATCCAGTTCAGATGCAATCGCCCGGGTGACCGGACCTGACGGCTCGGGGCGCTTTACGGTTGAAGCACGCTCAGTCGGCAGCGCTACGATTAGTTTTAGTGGCAGCGATGGCAACGGTGGAAGTGATTCGGCCACGGTGCAGGTAACCGTAACTGCAGCACCTAATCAGAACCCGACTATCAGCACCAATAGTAATTCACTGTCTATACAGACCGGGCAGCAGGATACCGTGTCAGTGACGACAAGCGATTCTGACGGCGACACGGTAACCGTGACAGCCGCGTCCAGTGCCACAGCGGTTGCGACGGTATCGGGTCCGGATGGATCAGGCAATTACACGGTGTCTGCGGTATCGACGGGTAATGCAACGATCACTTTCAGCGCCAGTGATGGCAATGGCGGGACAGCCAGCGCGTCGGTTCAGGTGACGGTAACCGCAACACCTAACCAGAACCCGACTATCACCACCAATACCAATACACTGTCTATACAGAGCGGGCAGCAGGGCACCGTGGCAGTGACGACAAGCGATTCTGACGGCGACTCGGTCACCGTGACGGCCGCGTCCAGTGCCACCGCGGTTGCGACGGTATCGGGTCCGGATGGATCAGGCAATTACACGGTGTCTGCGGCATCGACGGGTACTGCGACGATCACTTTCAGTGCCAGTGACGGCAATGGCGGCACAGCCAGCGCGTCGGTTCAGGTGACGGTAACGGCAACACCTAACCAGAACCCGACTATCACCACCAATACTAATTCACTGTCTATACAGACTGGTCAGCAGGGCACCGTGGCAGTGACGACAGGCGACTCTGACGGCGACACGGTAACCGTGACGGCCGCGTCCGGTGCCACAGCGGTAGCGACAGTATCGGGTCCGGACGGATCAGGCAATTATACGGTGTCAGCAGTATCAACGGGCACAGCGACGATCACCTTCAGTGCCAGTGATGGCAATGGCGGTACTGCATCGACCACCGTGCAGGTGACAGTATCCGGCGGCGCAGTCAATCAAGCGCCCGTCGTGACGACCGATGTTACCGCGCTGGCGTTGCAGATCGGTCAGCAGGGTTTTATAACAGTGAGCACCTCGGATGCCGATGGTGACACGGTGGCCGTGACGGCATCTTCCAGTGCCGCATCGGTCGCCACCGTGGCCGGACCCGATGCGTCCGGTGTCTATACGATTTCCGTAGCCACCGCAGGAGCCAGCAACATAACCTTCACCGCCGATGATGGCAACGGCGGGTCGGCATCAACAACCGTACCGATCACCGTCACTGCGGCCCCGGTAAATCAAAACCCGGTGCTGGCCCTTGATGTTGCTTCTCTGTCGATACCGGCTGGCCAGCAGCGCACTGTTGGCGTCACAGTCAGTGATGCTGACGGCGATACAGTGACCGTAACCGCAAACTCAAGTTCGACATCTGTTGCAGCCGTCACCGGCCCTGATGCGGCCGGTCGCTACACAGTAGCGGCGATTGCCGAGGGGACGGCTGCGATCAGTTTCGCGGCCACTGATGGCAACGGGGGATCGGCTAACGGGTCGGTCGCCGTTACTGTGACCATGGCGAGTACCGGACCGGACTCGGATGGTGACACAGTAGCCGATGCAACGGATAACTGCCCTTCGGTCGCTAACGCGAACCAGCTTGATACTGACAGTGACGGGGCAGGTGATCGCTGTGACGCTGATGCGAACGGTGATGGACGGTTGGATGCCGTTGCCTTGCTGACCGTACAGCAGGGCAGCAATCGTGGCGTGATCGGAGTCATTGGCAGTGGGTTGGGAGAGATGAGAGTCATCACGCAACTGACATCAGCCAGCGATAGTGACTACACCTTTGACTGGACTGGCAGCAGCAGCGTTCTGCTCAATGGTGGCAGCACCAGGATCGAGGGTTCAACACTGATTTTCAACCCCGATGCCGATGCGATTCCGGTCGGAGTCTACCCTGTGCAGCTAACCTATTCGGCAGATGGGCTGCAAGCCGTCGCACGCACAGTCATCGTGCTGATTGGCAATATCGGCTCGGAGCCTGCGGCGAATTTCTCGGATAACGACAACGACGGTTATCCTCAGCGCACTGATAACAATGACAACAACGCGACCACCATACTGCTGGATTCCAGAACTGCCGGTGAGGTAACCGCCAACCCCGGCACCAGCTTGTCGATAGGCAGCCTGGCATCGCTCGCCTCCGCTTTGCAAAACTACCTTCAGTCTTCAGTGTTGCTGCAGTCTGATCAGCTTCAGCCTGTGGTCACTGCACTGTACCCTGATCTGAATGTATCGCTCGATAGCGGTTTAACCAGTCTGGCCGGTGTTATAAATCTAGAGCTGCGCAGAGCCACTGAGGGCGGACTGCAGGCGGTTATCCGTTTTCCGAACGGATTGCCCGAGCAAGCTGCTGCCAGGGCTTTCCTGCCTCTGAGTGGTGGCTGGCAGACGCTGGCCGTTGATGCCAGTAACCAGATCGCCAGTGCGACGTCGTCGGGCGGTAGTTGTCCGTCAGTCGGTAATGCCGCCTATACCGCCGGACTGAATGCCGGCGCTGATTGCGTACAACTGTCACTGGCCGATGGTGGGGCTAATGATTCAGATGGCGCTGCGGATAGCGTGCTTCGATTGATTCTGGATATAGGGCAGGGCGACGGGTCGGTGACGGCATCCGGCTCCGGCGGCGGTGTACTGCGAGCGGTGGATTTGCTGGTGTTGCTGCTTTTGCTGATAGCTGTCGGAAATCGTCACTATCTACCTGGTCTGCAGCAGGTGCTGTCCTCGCCAAAGCGCCGCTAGTACCGGCCGGAGTTACCCGGGCTGGTCCAGCGACTGCGGTGGATCAGCGCTTGTTACCGGTAATCATTGCCGACGACCCCTGCAGGTACCCTGGCCGCATTCCGGCCGCATTCCGGCCGCATTCCGGCCGAGGGCTGTGCTGCGGTCAGACCGAGGGTGATTTCGGTACTACTATCAGATGATTCAGCGCGTCGGAGAATTCTTTCGGTTGAAGTTTGGTCAGATAGGCATCTACACCGGCTTCTTCGCCCAGTCGCCGCGATTGCTCGGCCGAAAGTGACGAATGCATCATGACCGGAATACCGTTGAAGCGTTTGTCATCTTTTATGCTGCGTGTCAGCCTGTAGCCATCCATCACTGGCATTTCGACGTCAGTGATGATTGCGTTCAGGGTATCGGACAACGGCTTGCCGGTGGCGGCGGCAAGCTTTGCCTGCTCGTCGAGCAGTTCCAGTGCCTCCTGACCATCCTTTGCGTACTGGTATTCGATCCCCATTTTTTCTAGAATCCGGCTGATCTGCTTGCGTGCGACCAGAGAATCATCCGCGAAAAACACTTTTAGATGCTCTGTGGTTTTATCGAGCTTTGTTTCGGCGATGACGTCTATTCCGTTGCCTAGCACCTCGGATATAATTTTCTCGAGATCCGCCAGCATCAGCATATCACCGTCGGGCAATATACTGATTCCGGTCAGGGTGCTGCCGTGGTTTACACTCGTGAGTTCCGTTACAACATCTGGGGGCTGATTGATGTCGCGCCAGTCAAGCTGAATAATAGTGTTGACTTCATTGACGATGAAGCCCTGCGTACTGCCGCTGAATTCAGTCAGTATCAGTATGTTCTGTTTGCTTGATTCGCAGTAGCCATAGTATTTTTGCAGGTTTACCACTGGTACTGCGATGCCACGGACATTTGCCATACCGGCGGCACACTCGTGACTGTTGGGCTTTTGCACCAGGCGTGGCAGGGTAACAAGTTCTTTCACTTTAAAGACATTAATGCCATACAGGGTCTGGCGACCTGCCGCGTCTTTATCCTCCAGCGTAAACGTCAGAATCTCCAGCCGGCTGCTGTCGTCTTTTGCGCTGCTATCTGTTCCTGGGGCATGAGTCATTTGCAAATTTGTCCGTAAATTCGCGTGAGGTAGTCTTTACATAGACGCCTGTGCGCTGTGCTGGTTAACGGCAACCTTTCGATAAACTTTAGGCGCTCTCCACTTAATAGCTGCATGTTATTGATTTTCGAGCGGGAGGGGTGTTTGATTTGTGCCCGTTTCGATACGGTAGGGCTGCGTTTGCTGCACTGCTGCATGCGCCGGCACCCGTTGCGGTAAGATTGTGGTCTCCCAGGGTTTAATGAACTGATCAATGCTTAAAAATATCCCTCAGCAGACCAACCCCGAGACGGCTGGATCATCGGCCGGACCGGTCGTGCCGCCATTGGTTGCCAATGATGGCGCGGATACCCGCAAGGGGGTGCAGTCGGTCGAGCACGCATTCTCGCTGTTGCAGATTTTCAGCAGTGCCAACCAGGCCCTGGCGATCAAGGACCTGGCTGAGGCATCTGGCATGCCCGCGTCCAAAGTGCATCATTATCTGGTCTCGCTGGTACGCACCGGGGTGGTCCGGCAAACGGTAGACAGCCGCTATGAACTCGGGGCGTATGCGTTGCATCTGGGGCTGGCGGCAATGCGGCGACTTGAACCGGTAGAGCTGGCGGTCAATGCGGCCAGGCGGCTGCGTGATGAAACACTCGAGGCCACATTTATATCGGTTTGGGGGAACCACGGTCCGACTATTATTCGATACATGGATGGTATACAGCCGGTCACGGTTGGGGTCAGAGCCGGTCAGGTGCTGCCATTGGCCAATTCGGCCACCGGTCGGGTGTTCATGACCTGGGGCGGCGATAAGCTCATTGAATCAGTGGTCACTCGCGAGCAGATTGATCCGAAAACCATGGAGAAAATACAGCGCGATACCCGCGCCGATGGAATGGGGCGGGTTGACGGTGATTTGCTTCCACGGATTGCATCGCTGGCAGTTCCGGTTTTTGATCAGGAAGGTCGGCTGGCGCTGACGATCACACAGCTTGGATGGACCGGTGAGTTCGACAGTTCTACACAGGGTGTCATTGGATCGGCCTTGAAGCGTCGTTCGGAACAATTGTCGAGCGACCTCGGCTACAATGCGCAGGAGCTGCAGGACTCGCGTGGTGCTGATGTTAGCTAGTGCCCATCCAGAAACAGGGTGTAGCGAGGATCATTCAGGTGCGTGAGATTTTGCCTACCACAGGTAGGCGCTCAGTTGTTCTTAAGTAACTACCTGTGGTCGGCAAAAGATGGCGTGCCTGAGTGTTCCGCAGTAGCGCTTGTTTTTGGATGGGCATTAGCTAGTGCCCATCCAGAAACAGGGTGTCGCGAGGATCATTCAGGTGCGTGAGATTTTACCTACCACAGGTAGGCGCTTAGTTGTTCTTAAGTAACTACCTGTGGTCGGCAAAAGATTGCGTGCCTGAGTGGTACGCAGTAGCGCTTGTTTCTGGATGGGCACTAGCTAACATCAGCACCACGCGAGTCCTGCAGCTCCTGCGCATTGTAGCCGAGG
>CALKXD010000175.1 GCA_938003855.1 uncultured Granulosicoccaceae bacterium
TTAAGCTTGCATTGACCAACACGGAAGTTCCCAAAGTTTCCTGTGGTTACTTCTTACCTTGATTTTATTCGTCCGATTTTCCAGAGTAGCGAAATTCCGCGAATGAACTCCACGACGGATTTTCCGGTAACGCCTGTCGCGGCCCATCCAGGCCTGCATGCACGCAAACGATGCTTCTAGGTAGCCTTCAATGGCGTTATTTTCCCAGCCGTTGGCGCTGGGTCCGTGGGGAGATGCTGGTTTTTCCATTTCTTTTTTCACTTCATGTTCGCGATCAGCAATCAGTGCCCGTACGAATTCTATAAACGACTAGCGATCGTGCACTTCATTCACCGATTCTTCAAGGTTTCTCACAGATCTTTGATCTCACTGATTAATTCTCGGGGAATCCGTTGTTGTTTACGCATGGTCGCTTACTGCGGACAAAAGAAACGCTGATTTGATTATCTCTCCGTCTGTTTTGCTACTCCCAAGCATCATCCACCTCAACACCAGGGTACCGGCGGGTATTTTCAAGCGACGGTCTGTCCGGGAAAAACCGGACAGCTCCGGGTATACGGTGTCACTGACAATTCAGAATAATCCGTCCTGAGTTGTTCATAGAGAGTTACGATAACCGGTGTAATGATGTCCTCATCGACGAGCCGCTGGGATCCAGAGAACTCAAACACCTGCTGCAGGTGTAGGCCTCCTGCAGTGTTAGCCTGATGGCAATATTAATAACTTGCCAATGGACGGCATCGGACGGTAAATACAGGTACCCATTGGAGCGCAATGGACTCCAGACGCCCAGGAATCTATGCCTGGTGCTTATGGGGGGCGATAGATTGAAGCCTATTTTTGAATAATCTACTTCGGGATTTACTGAACGCCTACCTCTGATCCATGTCTCCGGACAATTGCGGTGATCGTCGATTCGACGCTAATTACAGAGTGGCCGGAGCTGGAGCCTGGTTTGTCGTTTAATACACACCTACTTTACGATATTGATTCAGGATGTTCGGGCTAATGCCCCAGGAATCTGTTTCACAGGCTTTTTCTTCTTCCCACCTCCGCAAACGATGTCCAGATGGCGCTGCGCTTTGCTCCATCTGTCCGACGTTTGCTCCTTGCCAGCGTGAGGTCTAACCTCCAGCCAGCCGCACGCCAATGAGGTCGCTACGGACAGCAGGTTCGTGGAGGACGCGATACGCAGAGCGCAGGAGGCGCTCATCGCTGAACCAGCTGCCGCCACGCACCACGCGAAAGTGGCCATCTTTCGGGCCTGAGGGGTCAACAACTGCTCCATCCGGATAGTCCGCAAACCAGTCTTCGCACCATTCATATACATTGCCATGCATCTGAAACAGGCCATAATCATTCGGCGCATAGTGCAACACAGGAACAGTGCCTCCGTCGCTGTTGTTAGCCCGACTGTTATCAAATTCATCTCCCCACCAGTAAGCGGTTTTAGTCCCTGCCCGACAGGCGTTTTCCCATTCGGCCTCAGTCGGCAAACGCAACGACAGACCGCCATCGAGCAGCTGATTGCACCGTTCGATAAAGGATTGGCACGCTTTCCAGCTCACCTGCTCCACGGGATGCTCGGGGCTTTGCTTGTTTTCAGCAGGGTTGTTACCTGTCACGGATTTCCATAGCTCTTGAGTACAAGTGGTGTCAGCCAGCCAATAACCGCTGGTAAGCGTGACCGTATGCTGTTGGTCATCGTCAAACCTACCCGCTTCATCTTCCGGGGATCCCATCTGAAACTGACCCGGCTCAATCCATCGCATCACCTGTCGTACCCCATTGACTTCAAAAGCCTGCCACAGCCCGTGGCGGTCTTCCCCATAGGCGACGGCCCACAGTGATGGAAACTCCGGTGGATTCGGGTCAAGTATTGCCATAGCACACTCTGCCAGAGTCAACGGCTGTATGGGGTCGGCAACCGGGCAGGCTTTCGACAGTACGGGCATCCACCCTGTGTCTACTCACGCACCCGTTGCCTATTGGCTTATCGCAGCAATAACAGCCTGCGAAACTGCCCTGTCGCTGGTTTACAGACCTCGGCGACACTCCGGTCATTCTGCCAGTCGGTAAAGCTCCAGCCAGCCGCACGCCAATGTTGTCGTTACGGTCATCAGGTTCGTGGTGGTTGCGATACGCAGAGCGCAGGTTGCGCTCATCGTTGAGCCAGTTGCCGCCACGCATCACGCGATTGTGGCCATTACGCCACCGGACAACCGCAGTTTGCCATAGACTCAAACCTCAAGCACCGGTCGGTTGTTAAAGCAGTGACGACGAAACGTTTTTTCACTGGCCGGCAACAAGATAGTCATTGCCGCATCGGCTCCGCGCTGCACCGCAAGGGAATCCATCTGATGGTTGTGCCAACGGTGCTCCAGCGTGTTAAACGCCGCCTTGAATCGTTTACGGCGGCGTTTGCTGGCGCGCAGGGTATACGGTTTAATTTTGATACCACAAAACTGAACCCCCACAGATGTTCGCTGTATCGATACCGGCTTTAGAGACAGGCCCAGTGTGTCTGCAAGACGGTGTTGTAGTGCATCGCGCAGTTCCAGCAAACGGTATTTTTCATCAGCCCACAACAGCAGGTCGTCCATGTAGCGACAATGCGCACGCACTCCGGGTTGTGCGAGACACCAGCGATCTATGTCGCTTAAATAGTGATTCGCCAAGTGCTGCGAAGTCAGCGCCCCAATCGGCAATCCACGTCCCATCACCCCGTCCACCGGGCAGTAGGCAGCAAGCACCGACTCCACCAGCTGCAAGCCATCACCTCTAAAACGGCGCTGAAGCTGTTTGCGCAAAGCGCTGTGTTGAATGGCTGGAAAATAATGGCGAATATCGGCATGCATTACCCAGGCACTGCGACGCGACTGGCGCTGAGCATAGGAGATAGCAGCATGCACGCCCTTGCCAGCCCGGCATGCAAACACACTCGGCAGCAAGGCCTGCTCGAGCCGTGCTTCCATGCAATTCATCATCGCATGGTGTGCCACCCGGTCGAGCAATGGGGCGGCATGGATCAGCCGTTTTTTCGGGTCATAGATAGTGAAACTGTCAAAGCGGCCGTGTGGTAATTCACCGCATTGCAGAGCCGCCCTCAATTGCTGCATGGGGGCCTGCGGGGCGATGAGCATCTGTTGTACATCAGGCCGTGACCATTTCCCCCGGCAAGCGCGGTGCAAGGCCACGTGCAAATTGCCTGACTCTGCAATATCAGCCAGTGTGAGGCGAACAGACCTACTCATCGGTCACCTCAATGTGGTGCTCATCAAGCAATGCGATAAATAGATCGGCATATTCTTCAACGCGGGTTTTGCCGACACCGGTAATAGATGCGATGGCACCTCTGTTCAACGTTGGCAACTGCGCGATATCGGCCAGTTGCTGGTTGGTGAATATCGCATAGGGTTTTAAGCCTCGTTGTGTCGCCAGTTCATTGCGATACTCCCGCAGGATGGCAAAGCGGCTGAAGTGTTTATCAGACAATGCCTCACGGTAGTCAATGCGGGGACGCCGGGTAGTATCACGTCGCATACTGGCGGCGGTTCCCGGCACACGTACAGACACCACCCAACAAGCATCCAGCCCATCACTGATTAGCTGCTGCTCCATTATTGCGTTGGGATGATGGCTCAGTCGCTGATTCAGTTCAGTAGACGCTTGCTCAGGATCGTGTACTGGTATGGTAAAATAGTGCATTTGCATACCGTCTATTGATCCGGCTCAGCGTTGCCAGCCCGTGGGCGATGACCACCTCTTTGATCACTGCTCCGCAGCGCTCTGTCGGCGGTCGTCACCCACTCGTTTCCTGCTACCGGGTCTGAACCTCCAGCCAGCCGCACGCCAACGCTGCCGCTACGGCCATCAGGAGCGTGGTGGTCGCGATACGCAGAGCGCAGGCTGCGCTCAACGTTGAGCCAGTTGCCGCCACGCAACACGCGACCGCGGCCACTGTCAGGCCCCACAGGGTCAGTGACTTCGCCACTCTGATAGTCACCGTACCGATCGCTACACCGCTCAAAGATATTTCCATGCATGCTTTTAAGTCCCCAGGGATTGGCTGGCAAATCCTTCTCTGCTGCGACTCTATTGTTACCGATATATTTATCATCGAACTTATCACCCCACCAGTAGGCAGTAGAAGTCCCTGCCCGACACGCATACTCCCACTCGGCCTCTGTTGGTAGTCGTAAACGTAACCCGGGCACCTGCTCGTTCAACGCCATGAGCCATGGTTGACAATCTGTCCAACTGATACCAGCTTTCGGAGGCTCTAAGCCGTCATCTCGTTTATCATTACGGCCTTGGGCAGCCGCCCAGAACGCCTGCGTACAGGAGGTTTCTGCCAACCAGTAACCACGGCTGAGCGTGACAGTATGTTGCGTCTCATCTCGCGCTCGACCGCGCTCACTTTCAGGCGACCCCATCGTAAAGGTGCCAGGCTCAATCCAGCGCATTCGTTGTGTGGCATGACCAACCGTGAGATCAGCCCACAGGCCGTATTGGTCGGTGCCAGCATTGCTTGCCCACCTTGACCCCTCCGCAGCCAGGCGCCATCGAACTTCACCCGATGAGTCATCGTTTCTGACCGCTATCTGCAGAATCAATCCGTCTGCATGCGCCGCCTTCAACTGCCCCTCTGCACCACGCCACCATCGATCAGCCCACGCCGGCTTTTCGAGTTTTTGCAGATGGTACTCATTACCGCCATCAACAATTCGAACGGGACCGGTCGCGGGTAAGCGGCTGTCACGGACCCGTCTTCGGGTGTCAAGACAAACAGCCTCGTGAGTTAGCTGCAGCAAATCACTCGACGTTAGTACTGATGTTGCGATCAAACCAGCACCCCGTTCCCGCAAACCGAGCTGCTTACTGTCGTCCCCTTGCTGCAGATCGATCAGTGGCAACTCAGCCCCCAGTTTTTTGCCAATCGTCGTCATTTGCTGCAGAAAAACCTGCCAGTGCTGGCCTTCGATGTGATCAGCGAGTAGACCTGCCAGCGGTAACACGCTGGCCATCAGCTGCACGTTCGAATCTACCTGCCTGGACTCAATCATTTTCTCCGCACAAGCGGCTAGGACGCTTAATCGCGGATAGTCCCGTGGGTGGGGGGCGTTCAGTAAATTGCGTTGCAGTGATTCCACCTCGCGCCACGACTCCGGTAGATACTTCTGCCAGTCATTTACAGTGGTGGATACCCTGTGGCGAATCGCCTCCGGCAGGGCTTCGAATCTTTTCAGCCAGTCAGGCAGCACCGCTGGTTTCAACGTTATGTGACCGCCCTGTCGATGAACCTGATCCGTGTTGTAGACCGCCAACTCGTCTAACACGCTCCCACCGATGGCCAAACGTAAAAGACGGAGCTGCGCGGGCTCCGCCCACGGCGCCTGCGACAAGGCGCAGAGCAACAGGGACTTTTTGCATTCGGTGCGATTAGCCAGCGACCGGGTCGGTCCGGCTCCACCCGACAGGGGAACCAGACTTAACAGACCCGGCGCTAATGACAGTGCCTTCAGTTGTCTGATGAGCGCACGCCAGTCACGATTGACGACACCCTGTTGCATGGCACCGAAGTCACTCACCAGCAACACCTGATCGAACTGACGCACACGCGGCGCGGTGAGTGCACCCTCGATCGCATCGCTCCAGGGACCTTGTGGACCCATGTGTGATTGATAAAACGCTACAGACGCCTGACCCAACATGGCCGTCAGCATTTCACGCAGCCGATTCTGATCTCGCCACAGCGGCCGCAGGTGCGGTGAATAGTCCTGCAAGACCAATACTCTGCCGGTAAGTACGGATCGTCGCTTTCGGGGAAGGGCTTCAAATAGCCGACATTGCGACACTTGCTCACCGGCTTTCTTTTCGTCAATCTGTCTTCCGGCACGCTCCAGTTGCAGCAAGTCGTGACAGACGTTAGAGACACGCCCCACCGACCAGGCCGGCGGATACGGGAACGGTGGCGGCACCGTGTCGATTTCAATTTTTGAAGTGAGCGGCACCGCGGTGACGGCTTCTATTGCCAGCCGTTCCTTTATTGCAGTTACCGACCAGAAGCGCCGCTGGTAGCGCGCGCCTTTAAGCACTGCAACATCAACACTACCCCCCGATGTGGTCTCCGGTGGTGTTACTGACTCCGTCGTCGCCTCAGGTGTTTGCGCCTCTTCAAAACCAAGTGCCCTTGCAACAAGACGATCGAGCTCGCCTTCACGCGGGCTTGCTGCAAGAGCACGCAACAGGTGACCACGGGATACCAGACCACTCACTCGCCGAGATCACTCTTGAGGCTATAGGCGGATATTTTGTCCAGCCAATCGTCCTGATCTGCACCGCGTTTGTCTTCGTCTTTAACGTCTGTAGTCAGCTCATCCAGAGCTCGCAATAAATCCATGTACTCAGCAATGCCGGTTCTAGCCCCATCCCGACACTTGCTGCGATCTTCTCTGATCAGGGCCGCCGCACGACTCAGACAATCAGCGTGTATCTGCGGATACCGCTCACGCCCCAGTTTTATCAGGTGAGCCTCCAGATCGTTCGGCACCTTCAACCACAATGTGGCACACCGGCGCACAAACGCGGCCGGTAATTCGCGGGTATCATTGCTGGTAAAGACGATCAGGGGCGTAACCCCGCCGGTTGGCACGGCGACGCGATCGGCCAGATGTGGCACAGAGAACCCACCGTCCGCCATCACTTCTAACAACGAATTGGCAATGGCGATGTCAGCCTTGTCAATCTCGTCAATCAGCAGAACCGTGCCGCTGCCCTCATCGCCGATATCATTTGGCGGCGTATATTGGTGTCGGCTATTAGCCCGGACGCTCGCTGTGGCCGGATCGATCGCCCACCAGACCGGGCCGGCACACAGATAGCGAGACAGATCAGCAATCGTATCGCGCGTATCTTCGCCCAACTGCGAATCCGCCAACCGCGCGGTGTAGTCCATCGACCACAGTAAATCCTGCGCTTCAAGATAGGGCTGCACCACGACACTGATAAATTGCCGGTTCAGAATATGCGCTGCTGCTCTAGCCAGTTGTGATTTTCCAGTGCCGGGTTCACCACGGACAAGCAGTGGCTTACCCGCGGCGACGGCGGCAATAACGGCGTAGAGTGATTGCTCATCCCAGTAGTGAGAAATATCCTCAACACCCGCTATGGGCTGGTGTGTTTTTGCGTACTGCTCAAGAGACTTAAGTTCCATAAGACTACCCGGCCAGTTGCCATAAGTGGTCAATCTTGTCGGCCACTTTATACCCAAGGTCCAGTACGCGCCCGCCGACGGACATCGCTTTGTCCGTTGCCTTTACGGCGGCGTCCACCGTATCAATATGCGCCCTCAGCGATCGGGCGGCCTCTTTATTGGGCGTCTTGCCATCAGCCAGATCACTCTCTATCTGCTCGACTGGCTCTTTCAGGTCCGGGACCAGCTTTATCGCCTCAGCGCTCAGTGAGCGGAACTCATTGAACAGCGTGTTTAACGCCTTGATGTCAGCCCCATTTTGTTGGGCAACAACGGTACCGCTGTTGGAGCTTTGTGCCGCTGACCCGTGGTTGTTTTCAATGTAATTTTGGACATTCCCAAAGTGTCTATCTCCCATGTTCTTTTTCTCCTCGGTGTTGTTAGGTATTTTCTGTTTAACGGTCACCAAAAACCCTTCAAGACATCCATATCGAGCTTCTAGATCCATCCTTTCACCAGCTTCCTGCGGCAATGCCGGGTTCACTATCCGTATATTGGTCAGCTTGGCAGTGACCAGTGCCTCCGCTACGTCACTGCCCTCTTGAAT
>CALKXD010000176.1 GCA_938003855.1 uncultured Granulosicoccaceae bacterium
CACGGAACTGAGTAAAAAGGAAGTTGCAGCGGTTATTGATTCACTCACTAACCTGATTGGCAAAAATATCGGCGGACGCGGTCCAGGCTACTTTAACCTGCCTGGTTTGATGAAAATCAAGGTCACCAAAAAGCCTGCAACTAAAGCACGCAAAGGGACCAACCCGTTTACTGGCGAAGAAATGATGTTCAAAGCAAAGCCAGCTCGCAAAGTGGTAAAGATCGCACCATTGAAGTCTCTAAAAGAAATGGTTTGATTTCGGGGGCGATGCCGTCAATTTGCCGGCGTCGCCTTGTCCACACCCCCTCCATTCGGGCATTTGGCTGATTCCACTCCCCCCGATTTGCCTCGAACCGATTCGAGCCTGCCTCTCTGCCGTAATTTACGTCCTGTAATACAGGCAGATTTACTCACAACCTTGTACTCCGCGACCCCACTGGATACAACTCGAGGCCTGACTGGCGACGTCATATGACGGCTTGTAATGAATTCAAGACCGTGACACTTTATGATGTCTGTCTCGATCGATTGAACTCACCGGACAAAGCAGTGACTGAATTAGTGGTAGCAGGAAACGAGAAACTCTAACGATGGCAATATTAGCGCCTTGGGTTAGCCGCATACTGGTCATATTAATTGGCTATCTAGGCGGTCTTATCGCCTTAAAGTTTGTACCCGTTGACGAGACTCATGCTTCGGTGGCCATCGCACCACAGGAAGTACCGGCTGTTGCAACGCCATCAGTAGCAGAGATCGCCAATGGCGCTGCACGCGATCATATTTTCGGTATTGCCGGCAGCAAACCAGCGCCCAAAATTACCCGCACCACCGAAGCTCCGGTAACGAAGCTGAATTTATCACTGGTCGGTGTCTATTCCGCTCAACCGGCTGACCGTGCGCTGGCGATTCTGAGCGCCAACGGTAAACCGGAAGAGGTATACCGTATAGGTGAGACTATTACCGGTCGGGCGGTGCTAAAAGAAGTACTGCACAATCAGGTCGTGATAGACAATGGCGGCCGCAACGAGATCGTCAAACTGCCAGAAAAAGTCGCTTCCACCGGGCGTAGCACCGGCTTGGAAAATCTACCCGGCGGCAACGTGGCCGCTCAGGGCAATAGCAACACCGGCGGTTCACCGATCGAGTTACCAGAGTCCCCGCGAGAGATTCGCGATACCCTGGCTAGAAATCCAGCCATGTTGAACAAGCTCGTCAGCGCTGTACCGTATCGAGAAAACGGTCGAATCCTCGGCTACCGATTAACCCCGAAACAAGATGGAGCACTATTAGAGCAAAACGGTGTATTACCCGGAGATGTCGTGACGAGAGTCAACGGCATTGCACTGGCAAACCAGAAAAATGGGATTCGCGCGTTGCGAAAACTCGTGAAGGCCAGCTCCGTTGATTTAACTATCCTGAGAGATGGTGTTGAGATCCCCATTAGCATCCCTTTAGAATAAAATGCATTAAAATCTTTACAACTTAGACAGATAAATGCGTTAATATAATTAGAAATAGGGGTGTTTTCGATTTAAAATCGTGTAAACGAAAGAGTAAGACGTTGAAAAATAATAATATATTTCGTTGGAAACGAACTGCGGCTAGTGTCTCTTGCGCTTTGTTAATAATGTGTAACAACGCAAATGCACAGAGCAACGCAGATGACAATACATTTACTTTAAACCTCAAAAATACTGATATTCATTCACTGATTTCCACGGTTTCCAAGCAAACCGGGAAAAACTTTGTCGTCGACCCTAGAGTCAAAGCCAAAGTTACTGTGATCTCGACCGACCCGGTCAGTGCCGACGGACTCTACGAGGTATTCCTTTCGGTACTTCAAGTGCATGGGTATTCGGCGGTCCCGGCAGGCGATCTGATCAAAATTGTCCCCGATGTCACCGCGAAGCAGGGTCCGGTACCGATTCTCGGTGACTCCACAGACACCAGTGATCAGCTGGTCACCCAGGTGGTGGCCGTGATCAATGTTCCAGCAGCCCAACTGGTACCGATTCTCAGACCCATGGTGCCGCAGCAGGGACACCTGGCCGCTTATGCGGCAACCAACTCACTGATTATCACGGATCGGTCATCAAACATTCAGCGACTGATGGCGATTATCAAGCGCATTGACCGGCCCGACAACGAAGAGATCGAGGTGGTACGGTTGAACCACGCTTCAGCCACCGAAATCGTGCGGACACTGACGTCTCTGCAGCGTGGTAACATTGGCGGACAGCAGGGCCCGGGGGCAATCCAGCTGGTCGCAGATGAACGTACCAACAGTGTATTGATCAGCGGCGATACCGCGGTTCGAGTGCGAATGCGCGGCTTGATTGCTCACCTGGATACACCCATCGAGTCTGGCGGTAACACCCGCGTGGTTTATCTTAAATTCGCCAACGCTGAAGACATGGTGAACATCCTGCAGGGCGTGTCGCAAGGTCAGGCCAAGGTGGGTGCCACCACTACTACAGAAGGCGGCACCCCTGCCGTGCAGCCAACAGCCCCATCCCAACAAGTTCAGCAGGCTAATAACCAGAACCCCGCTGCGAATGTCGCGGCTCAGCAGCTACAGGCGCAAAATGCCGTTAGAGCACGAAGCTCAGCTGACGTTGGCCAATCCAACGTGGATATTCAGGCTGATCCCAACACCAATTCATTGATTATCACCGCACCACCGGATGAAATGCAGAATATACTGGCGGTAATACGCCAACTCGATATCCGTCGTGCCCAGGTGCTGGTTGAGGCCGTGATCGCAGAGATCACCGAAGACAATACTCGTGAGTTTGGCATCAACTTCCTGCTCGACGGCTCGGACAAAGACGTGCCCGCTGGCTATTCTAATCTAGGCGGCGCTACCGATGGTGTGCTAGGAATTGCCGGTGCAGCACGCACTGGTACATTGCCATCGTCGCTAGGATCGGGCCTGTCACTCGCCCTCGGCCGGTTTGGCTCCGGTGAAATTGATTTCGGCTTCCTGGTGCGTGCTATTGCATCAGATGCTGACAACAATATCTTGTCGACCCCCAGCCTGATGACACTCGACAACGAGGAAGCCGAGATTGTCGTCGGCTCTAACGTTCCGTTTGTAACAGGGCAGCAGCTCTCTGCAAACAATGACAACCCGTTCCAGACCATTGAGAGACGTGATATCGGCTTAACCCTGAAAGTTAAGCCGCAAATCAACGACGGCAACAGTATCAAGATGGTTCTGGAGCAGGAAGTCTCCGACGTCAACACCACTTCACTGACCGGTGCCTCGGATATCATTACCAGCAAGCGCTCCATCAAGACCACAGTTCTGGTTGAAGACGGTCAAACGCTGGTACTGGGCGGCCTGATCGACGACAAAATAACCGACGTCGAAGAAAAAGTCCCGCTACTCGGTGATATCCCTTTTCTGGGTAAGCTGTTCCGATATAGAAGCACTCAAAAGAGCAAACAGAACCTGATGATCTTCCTGCATCCGGTAATCATGCGCGATAGCGAGTCAGCGTCACAGTTCAGCAGCTCGAAATACAATTTTCTGCGCTCACAACAGACACTGTACCGTCAGGAAAAAGACAATACGATTGAAAAGGACGAGTCTCGTCTACCGGAACTCAAGCTGTTTTTTGATGGCAAGCCGATTGACAGCCCGCTAACGCGTTTTGAAAAACTCGAGGATCCCTCAACGCTCGCAACCGCTGCTGCCGTGGTAAATGCAAGCGACACCGCGATAGAGGATCAGCTGATCGTTACCCCTGAACTGCCACCGCTGAGTGACATTAAAAAGATCGCCGCAGAAATTGAATCGCCGGCAGTGCCGGCAGCAGAATCAGAGGTCGCTGAGGTCGCTGAGGTAATATCAGTGCCTGAACGGTCAGAAATAGCAACAGCCGCCGCATCGCAGCCCACCGTCACAACCTCTATTGAGTACGGCCCGTCTATAGTTGTGGGCGCAGCGGTGGACGACACCCGCTTCGTCGGCCCAATGCAAAGCACCGATGTTTCCGACAATTCTGCGACGCCTGCTCCGATAGTTGCCAGCCCAGTTGCGGTTACTGAAAAACCTGCCATCCCTCTGGAACAGGCCATTATGGATGACAAGCTCGCCGCCATAGACCATGTTCTGGCGACCGATGAAGACACTTCAGACTCTCCGGCACAACGCGAAGGCTTGCAACTGATTCAAACAGCATCCTCACTGCCCATCCTGCTGGGTGACAACACGCTATTGAAAGGCCAGTCCTGGACAAAAGTCGTCGAGATCCCAGCCGTCAGCCCGACCGCTGAAAAAATAGCGCAACGGGAAATTATCATCGAGCCACCGGCCGTCATCGAACCACAGATCATCGACGAACCAAAGATCATCGACGAACCACTGGCCGTCAACGACGTGGTTGCGGTTGAACAGTCAGACGATTTACCCATTGCAGCCTTCTTTGAGATCCCGCCTGAAAGTCGCAGTGGCGCAGATACCGCCGGCAAGCCAACGTTGGCGGCAGCCACCATTAGTGACGAATCCGCTGCAATCGAGAGTAAACAGCCAACGATTGAGACCTTCGAAGAAGCTGAGGCAGAAGTTTCTATTCTTTCCGTACGGGTGGTTCCAACCCCGGAGTTTACCGTCGAAAATCTCTCCGACGCCGCAATGGCCCCCATGTTGAGAACGGGTGCTGCTTTGCGGATTGGTGCTCACCCGGGTGAAAAAATCGAACGAGGCCACTGAAACGGTCACTGATACGGGGGCGCGGTCTTTGCCCCCCGGTTTTACCGCATCGCCGCCGGTAATCTCGACGCGCTAGAGTTAGTTCAACCTTACGTACAGCAAGTGCTACGTTGTACACTGCCCGTTGCTTTGATTAGCGGAACCCACAGAGGCGCCCAAGGTCTTAGCGACAAATCAACGTGTACAACGCCACTTCAGGAGTAAAACGCGAAAAAATGGCATCTCAACCACAAGATCCGATTGAAGATCAACCGGAAATTGATGCACCGCAACGAATCTCGCTGCCCTACAGCTTCGCTAAAAGACACGGTGTTTTTATCGATGGCTTGAGCGACGATATCCCGACAGTTGTGCACAGACCGGACGTTGCAAACGCCTCTCTGCTGGAAGTACGCCGAGTGGCTGGCCGCCCGGTCGTGGCTCGCTCAGTCACCGACGACGAATTCGATCTGTTGCTGACACGTGCTTATGAGGGCGATACCGGTGACGCGATGAATATCATGGATGATTTCGGCGATGACCTTGATCTTGATCGTATCGCCGAGTCACTGGAACCCGAAGATCTGATGGAATCTCAGGACGATGCCCCGGTGATTCGCCTGATCAATGCCATGCTGACAGAAGCAATACGCAAGGGCGCTTCCGATATTCACATTGAACCTTTCGAGCGAAGACTATCGGTCAGATACCGCGTTGATGGCGTGATGAACAAATTGCTCGAACCACCCCAGCAAGTGGCAGCACAAGTAATTTCGCGTGTCAAAGTGATGGCCAAGCTCGATATTGCCGAAAAAAGACTCCCCCAGGACGGGCGTATTTCCCTGCGTGTTGCCGGTCGTCCTGTTGATGTCCGGGTATCCACTCTGCCCTCAGGTCACGGCGAACGAGTGGTCATGCGATTGCTCGACAAGCAGGCAGGCCGCCTCGATCTGGAAAACCTAGGTATGGCCGACGAGGCCCGACAAAATCTGGAAACAGTGTTAAAAATGCCCCACGGCATTGTGCTGGTCACCGGCCCCACCGGCTCCGGTAAAACGACATCGCTATACGCCGCACTGACAAAACTGAACAGCGCCAGGTCCACCATTCTGACGGTCGAAGATCCAATCGAATACTACCTCGATGGCATTGGCCAGACCCAGGTCAATACCAAAGTCGACCTGACCTTCGCCCGCGGCCTTCGGGCTATTCTGCGACAGGATCCTGATATCGTTATGGTTGGAGAGATACGCGATTTAGAAACTGCGGAAATCGCCGTTCAGGCAAGTTTAACCGGACACCTGGTGTTGTCCACCCTGCATACAAATACGGCGATCGGCTCCGTAACGCGTCTGCGGGATATGGGCGTCGAGCCTTTTCTACTTTCATCCAGTCTGGTCGGATTAGTTGCCCAGCGGCTGGTCCGTCTGCTGTGCCCGAGCTGCAAGACCGAACACACACCAACCAGCACCGAGCGCGTAACGCTGTCGCTCGATGATTCATCACCGCTTTCAGTGTTTCTGCCGCACGGATGCGCCAACTGCAATCATACCGGCTACATCGGCCGTACCGGTATCTACGAGGTTGTGTTGGTTGATGAAGCGATACGCAATATGATCCACGACGGCTCAGCCGAGCACGACATCGAAAGTTACGCACGCAGCAAGTTTGCCGGCATCGCTGAAGATGGCATGCGTTTGGTATTGAAGGGCGATACGTCCCTCGAAGAAGTACTCCGAGTAACCCGGGAAGTGTAAATGCCAGCCTTTGAATACGTCGCGCTCGATAATAAGGGCAGCGAAAAAAAAGGGGTGCTGGAAGGCGACAACCCCCGCCAGATCCGCCAGCAATTGCGCGACCTCAAACTCACCCCGGTTGAGGTTAACGAGGGCAGCGCTAAAACCAGCAAGTCAAAAGGGTCAGGGCGGATACGAGGAGGCATCAGCTCTAACGACCTGGCACTCATTACCCGCCAGATCGCCACTCTGGCATCATCGGGTACTCCCATTGAGGAAGCGCTGGGCGCTGTTGCAAAGCAAAGTGAAAAACAGAAAATAAAATCACTGATGCTATCAGTGCGCAGCCGTGTACTCGAAGGCAAAACACTGGCGAGTGCACTGGGTGATTACCCAAAAGTTTTCCCTGAAATTTTTCAGGCGACCGTCGCTGCCGGAGAGCAATCAGGCCACCTGGACTCGGTACTCGAACGACTGGCCGACTACACAGAGGACAAAGAATCCACCAAAGCTATAATCAGCAAAGCACTATACTACCCGATCGGATTGGTCTGCATAGCGTTTGGAATTGTCACATTTCTACTGGCCTACGTTGTCCCCAAAGTCGTGCAGGTTTTCGACAGCATGGGACAAGAACTGCCGCTGCTCACTCGGATAATGATCGCGCTAAGCGAATTTATCCAAAACTGGGGCCTGCTGTTATTTATCGGCTTTGTAGCGCTGTTTATCCTGTGGCGACGAATATTAAGCAATGAATCAGTGAAATTCCGCGTGCATGCCTTCATGCTGAAGGTGCCGCTGCTGGCAAAGATCATTCGCGGTTCAAATGCCTCTCAATTCGCGCGTACTTTGAGCATTCTGGCGGCCAGTGGAGTACCGGTACTGGATGCTCTGGGTATCGCCTCCCTGGTGCTGACTAATCGCCCGATGAGACAGGCAGTGAAAAATGCCGCAACCCAGGTACGTGAGGGTGGCGGCTTGAGCAGATCACTGGAGCGCACTGGATTCTTTCCCACCATGATGCTGCACCTGATCGCGAGCGGCGAGGCCTCTGGCAGGTTGGAAATAATGCTGGAAAAAGCAGCAACCCACCAGGAGCGCGAACTAAACTCTATTCTCGCCGTGTTTCTGGCGCTGCTCGAGCCAATGATTATTCTGATCATGGCCGGCATGGTCATGCTGATAGTACTGGCAATTCTGCTGCCGATTTTTGAGCTCAATCAACTGGTCGCCTGATTACCCTCATTGGACAGAAACACCGCACTCTCATTGATCTCTGCCAGTAATCCTCTATTCCAGTAGCGGTTAGCAGGTACGGCAAGCCGGCGCGACAGCCGGAATATCACTATTGTGGCCATGTAACTAACAAAGATTTACAACCGATGGCACCCGATGCCCGGTACGTTCAGGGCGGTAAACCGCACCGGCCTGTGCGGTTGGACAGAATCCTGCAACGATCGCATTGCGACAAACCACGTTTTCTTTCGTTGGCCGCAGGACTGTCTGCATCTTAATCGTTTGTCCCATCAGCTAACGGAACCCACTGATATATACTGGGTGGAGAACAAGCGGCCACCAAATCTCTGCCCTACATAATCCGAGCCCGCAACAATGATAACTCGCTTCACACCACACGGCTTAGCAATCCCTCTTGCACTCTTACTGCTCGCAGCATGCAGCAGCGAAGGCATTGATCGCAATGTAGATGCATGGGAAGGGGCTACCGGTTCGCTGAACGACGGCATACCAAGTCTTGTTTCCGGGCTTGGTTCGCCCGTCGATAACCCCGGACCCAGCCGCTATGTACTGCTTGAGAAACTGAATTTCGAAGCAACGCTACCGTCAATTGTAAGTGTTTTGTTTCAGGCATCAGACCAGTATGGCAACGCCATATCCGGCCTTCAGACGTCAGACTTCACCCTCCTGGAGGATAACTCCGAGATATCCCGCGCGGAGACCTCTCTGTCTGTAGTCCCGCACCAGGAGCTGCCATTTACGCTACAGACAGTCATTATGATCGACGTCAGCAGCAGCATTCAGCCCTCTGATCTGGACAAAATGAAGTCAGCAGTGACAGCACTGCTGGTGAACGACGACGGCGCTTCCCGACTAATGCCGCAGCAGGAAGTTGCCCTGTACACCTTCAATGACACGATCACTCAACTAAAGGATTTCTCCACCAACGCACAGACACTGGTCACCGCAGTGGACGAGATCCAGCCAGCCATTGCCATCACCCCGACCGATTTTTATGGCGCGATCATCGAAGGCACCAGTCGATGGACCGACAGCTTTGATCTGACCAGCATTGTCCAGGGAAACTTGATCATCATCACAGATGGCACTGACACAGCCTCACGCCACACCCTGACAGACGCGATAGCCGCTGTCCACGGTAAATCGGTTTACACACTTGGCGTCGGCAGCGAGATCTCACAAGCCGTGCTGGCTGCCACTGGCACGTCAGGTAACTACGCGCTGCAGAACTACAACGAACTATCAACCACTCTGGAAGCAATCAACAATCAGGTAAAAAACACCGCCAACAGCTTCTACTACCTGCACTACGCCTCACCAAAGCGCAAAGCGGAAGGCGAAAACGCCAGCAGCCTGCATTCGATCAAGCTGTCCGTGGCTCAAAACGCAAACCTAACCAGTTCAGGTGCGATCTCGGAAACATTCGATTCCACCGAATTCTCAAACGTCAGCGCAGAAGTCATCGTCGCCGGTCCCTCTCGGCTCGAGGTACAGCAGACAGCTACTTTCAGGGCAAGCACGCGTTGGGGACCAGCACCGGAAACCAACTATCTGTGGACGCTGAATGACGACAACGAAGCATGCTCCATGAGTGTTGTCAGCAATAATCTGGCGAGGATAACCGGCGTAGCCGAAGGCAACTGCACCGTGCAGGTGCAGGATGCAAGCGCAGGGAATGTACGCAACTGGCACTCAATCACTGTGATCAGCGACTGAGCAAGTTGTGTTATCAGGGAGATTCTTCGGCCTCCACCCTGAATTCAATCAGTTTGCGTGGCTGTTTTCTTCAGTGATAAAACTACGAATGTCAGCGGTTGCCACCGACACAGAGTGATTTTTGATTTTGACGTAGCTGTCACCGTTTACGTAGGCAGCAAACCCCCGGAGCATGCCCGCCAATACGTGCTTGCCCTGCTCACAGCTGATCAGACCACCACCGGACTGACCTGAATCAATCGGCGCGGTAGTGTGAAGCGCCCCATCAACCGCGGCCCGCACTTTAAACGAACCGGTGGACGTGGTTTTCGACTCCGCCCGCGGGAATCCCACCGCCCAAACCTTGGCACTTGAGTTTAAATCCGCGGCACCGAGTTTTATCGGTTCGATTTTCCCGGTTTCCACCTGCAGAATCGCCAGATCTTTCGCCCGATCAATCAGAGTCAGTGTCGCAGCATTTCGGTTGTCCCCAATCAGAACATAGGACTGGTAGTGTTCGTCGATAGCATGTGCGGCAGTCAGCACCCGGTTTATTCCGACAACGACACCACTGGCATGGCTGCCATCATCGCTGGTTACCCGCACGACAGAGGCCAGAGCATCTTGCTGGGGCCACCCGCACTGCTCCGCCATCACGTTCAGCGGCAAGGACGACATGGCACCCAAAATTACCGCAACACTCAATTTTTTCATTATCACGCATCCGAGTTTTTATTCTTCACACGCGCCCGGCACTCTTGAAGCAGCATGCTGTTATAACCAACACTTGTTATATCAGCGGTGTAGCTGCATCGGTGTGATGCGAGTCATAATATTGACGCATCACGGCGAGCACATGCTATTCATCTCTATCGGTATGGTAATAAAAGATGAGGGTAACGGTCTATTCATTATTTCACTATTTTCCCGAAGCCACCATGTCTGGCGCTCAGTGCCCGAATAGCGAAAGAGTCCTGCCGCACAAACCCCGCAATCGCCGATTGACTGCAACGCATGCATAATCCCGGCATCCGGGTTATATAGCCCAATTCACAAGTGGTCGCCATTATGTGAACCATCGATAATGATCGGCACGGAAACAATCCATCGCCATGCCCAAACCGGCCGACGCCGTTGATCTCACATAAAACCACGTGGTTGCCGGGTTACTAAAGAAACCCCTGCGCACGCCGACATCACGCCAATATTAAGAGCCAGTCAACAATAATTCTATGTGGAGGTAAATAGATGAACGGCAGAACTGAACAACAATTCGATGACGAATACGCTGATGAGTTTGACGACCAAACTGACGAAGATCACAACCTACCCGACGAAAACATCCAAAAGGTAACGGATGCCCGCAGACGGCTGGAAGCTTACTGGGAAAAGAAAGCTCTAGATGAAGACCTCAAGGACCTGGACGACTGGGACTAACAAACAGCGTGCTGAGTTTGGTTACTGCAACTCATCGTCCTGCAGTTGAGCATTCGAAGCTACGGTATCCTCATCGGCAAGATCCATCGGTTCCACTTCGGCGGCCTGCCACCCCTTCTCACTCTTCACCTGGAGATAGGTGACAACCTGGCCTTCGCGTAGATTCTTAAATCCGTCGAGGAGAATTGCTCGATAGTGCACGAACACATCTTCCCCTTCTGGACTAAGTATAAATCCGTAGCCTTTTTCCGTGTTGAACCATTTTACGGTTCCTTGTTTTCTGACACTCACTGCATACT
>CALKXD010000177.1 GCA_938003855.1 uncultured Granulosicoccaceae bacterium
AGTCGCGTTAATCGTATCGTTATTGCCGACACTGAAAGCTGCCGCTGACGCCTCGGTTGCACCGATGGTCAACGTCCCTGAGTCGACTCGCTGAACCACCAGCCCCTGCACGGCGCCGTCTTCTACATCGCTGCTGGCCCCCAGCAGACCGGACGCGGTCATAGCAACGGTGGTGTCTTCGTCTGTCGAGACAACTGCGTTATTGAAACCCTCAAGCACAGGCGCATCATTAACTTCGGTCACCGCCGAGATCACTGTCGCGGTATCCACGGACAACAACCCCTGACTGTCAACTCCACGGACATTAAACGCATTATAAACGCCACTGGCATTGGCATCGGGTGTCCAATAGGCATGGCTTAGTGCATCGATTGTGTCATTAGTACCGGCACTGAATGGCATTGATGTCGCTTGAGTAGCACCAATCGCTAACACACCGGAGGCAACATTCTGGACCACCAGACCGCGTAAAGCGCCATCTTCAACATCGCTGCTGGTACCCTGCAAATCTGACAACACCAATTCACCGGTGGTATCTTCGTCAGTGAAGACCATTGCACTGTTGTAGCCTCCAAGCACCGGCGCATCATTAACAGCCAGCACCGGTGTTTTTACCGATGCCGTGTTAACTGATATCGTCGCGTCGCTGTCAATAACCCGCATATTAAACGACATAACAGACCCGCTTGCATCAGGTTCTGGCGTCCAGTACGCTTTGTTAACTGAGTCTACTGTGTCATTAGCGCCAACGACAAAAGGAATAGCTGATGCCTGATCGGGACCGATATCCAACGTACCGGAAACAACGTTTTGCACGACTATCCCCTGCACCTGCCCGTCTTCAACATCACTACTGCCATTCTGTAGATCCGCGAGCGTCATCTCGACCGTGGTATCCTCTCTCGCTGTGACTGCTGCATCTACGAAATCCGCCACCACCGGCGCATCATTAACCGCTGCTATCGCGGCAATGACAGATGCACTGGAAATAGACTTTGCACCCACGGAATCCACGCCACTCACCGTAAAAGCTGCTATTGCTCCAAAGGTATTTTCTTCCGGTGTCCAGTAACCATTAGTACCGCCATCAATGGTATCGTTAACACCTGCCGAGAACGCGGTGGCGGACGCTGCATCGGCACCGATCAACAAACTACCGGCGAGCAATGCCTCTACCTGCATCGAGCTGACCGAGCCATCTTCTACATCACTACTGCTTGCCTGTAAGTCAGCGATAGATATCTGAAGTATCGTATCCTCATTGCCAGCTACAATCGCGGTATCGTAGCCATCCAGTACAGGAATATCGTTGACGGGGGCTACATCAAACAAAACCGCAGATGTATTGACTGATTGCTTACCACCATCGTCAACCGCCCTGACACTGAAACCGGTACTGACACCAGAGGTGTCCGGGGCCGGAGTCCAATACGCGTTCAACGATGAGGTGACTAAGTCATTGCTTCCGGCAGCATACGGCAACGCACTGGCTTCATCAGCGCCGATGGACAGAAATCCATCATTACTGTTAATTACTTTGAAGGTACTGATAGACCCGTCTTCGACATCTGTAGCGCCAGTGTACCCGGCCAAATCGGTGGCGGTGAGTTCAATTGTGATGTCTTCGCTGACTGAAACGCGAGATCTACTGTCAGCGGACATATCCGGCGAGTCATTCACTGCAGTGACGTCGATCGTCAGTGTGGCAATGGGATCACTGATGTTGACACCGTTACTTGCCGTGCCACCGTCGTCACGAACCCGATAAGTTATCCCGTCATAACCAATCCCGTTTGCGTTAGCCTGTGGATGAAAAACCAGCTTGCCCGTCGTTATATCCTGCGCAAGCAACACCTGACCATCGTTCACCGTTAAACCGTCGAGTTCTAAGCGACCCGCATCCGGTGAATTAACAATCTCAACCGCTTGCAGTGCGTCCCCATCGAGTGGGTCAGAGAACACAAAATCTGATACCGACAACTCCGCTGGAGTGTCCTCAGTGATTGTCACGATAGAGTCACCGGCACGCGGCGCATCATTGACCGGCGTAACAACGAGTGTGCGTGTTGCGCCCGCCGACTCCGTTTGATATTGCTTAACCACAAACGTAATCTGGCGCTCGTTGTCTGCTGGATCATCACTGGTATTCTGGTAGGTCACAGTGCGAAGTGCCGCCTGCCAATTGGCCTTGCTTGCTTCGCCGCTGATCAGCAGTGTACCGGAGCTGCCATCCCAGATACTTGTAAAAACCCCATAGTCAGCAAACGATAGTTGATCCTGGCCAGCAACGTACCCGCTGCTTATTGCAACAGCTGCAGATTGCAGTTGATGTCCATCGGCATTGTCAACGAGCAACGTGCTGGATACCGTAATGGGGGCACCATTTTCAAGGTAGGTCAGTTTGGACGATTCAACAGCGGTAACTGCTGGATCATCTATATCCGGAAGTGCAACAACAATGGCTTCATCATACCAAAGGCCTTGCGCATCAGTGACACGAACAATAATTTCATGTGACGGATTTGTGGCATAACTCAATCCGGTGCTGCCAATCAATGTCAATTCCCCCGTATTGACATCAATCGCAAAAGACCCACCGGGGTTTGTCTGTAAACTGAACTGGTAATTTGCTAATACAGCATCGCCATCCCATTCAATGACAAACGCCAATGGTGCCTCCGGTAGCTGGTCATTCCAGTTACCACTACTAGCAAGCATAGACGCGGATTCTTCTACCCGCCCGCGAAAGTCGTTAGGTTCGCCGTTTTTCCAGTTGGTGTAAGCGCCGTTAACCGCAGCGCCGTTTGCTTTTCCATCCCAGAACTGGCTGCCGTCAGTGTCACCATCCTGCCATCGCCAATCATCCGAAACTGTCTGGTCTGAAGCCCCAAGCCAGATATCGGAGGACATTGACTGCGCCAATTGCTGAACCACTGCATTTTCATAGGCAGAACCAACGGTGACCAGCTGCCCCTTTACACCGTTGAGTGTTTCAGCCCGGGCTAACGCGAAGGCGTTTGTCCAGGACTCATCACCCGGGACCGGCCGGTAAAACTTATTTGTTGCGGCATCGTAGGACAACGACAGATCGGTAGCCAACAGCACATCAATTGCACGGGGCAATTCTGTCACCTGTATATCACCAACCATGGCACCGGAGGACTCGTCGGACCCGAGCGACGTAAACTGCAGCAACGTGCTTGTCGAGTCGGCCACAAACGATAGACTCCGCTCTTCCCACAGCAGGGTAGACGCACTCCTGTCGTCGCTGGGGTCAATCGAAAAGTCAATAGATGTGGCACCCGCCGTAACGCGTAGTTCTTCTGTTGATTTTGCATTTAGATTTATACTTAATGCAAATTTAAGCTGATAGGTTTTACCTACCTCAGTGGAAATGGTCTGACTTATGCCCCCGGGTATATTACCTTTAAGATCAAGACCGTAGCCACCGAGCGGCGACTGATCCCAGATCCCCACCACATCAACATCTCCGAAATCAACGCTCCAGAATCCATCCGGCCCGCCAATTTTTTCGCCCGCAGAGAAAAAATCCGTACCTCTAACATCACCGGAAAAGCTGAAACTACCGCCCTCGACAAGGTCCTCTGAGAGGTACGGCACACTTGGCACGACAACGCCCACAACCGTATCTATTGCTGCATTTTCAGCGATTCGAAATCCGCTCTGTGGAGTACTGCCTAGAAAACCGCTCTCCGTGACATGGCCCACCGTGAGCCTTCTACCAGAAACCTCATCGACAAGCGCCCCGCTGCCGTCAAATTCATCCATCTGCCAGTTAGCGATTAATGCGACAGGCAGACTGCCCGTGTCCAGTTTGCTCCGGTAGCTTTGTGCGATCTCCGGCTCAACGCGAGCCTCATTCCAGATGCGCAGATCATAGTAGGTTCCAGCCAGCACTTCCTGTGTGTCAAATGAATGCCCCCGGGCATCCTGCTCCTGAGCCAGTAATAGTGTCCCACCACCCCCGAGAACATGCCCCTGAGCCAGGCCGGTTGAGGCATGCTCGAGGTCTCCATCAATGTATATACGTACATCACCATTGTGCGAGTCCCAGGTTACGGCGATGCTATGTCGTGCGCCATCCAGTAGTTCGGGGTAATTGTCAGTTGTATTTAATCGAACGCCATCGATAATTAGCAGAATGCTGCCATCGTGCCTTACAGCCAGCAATACCTCATTGGGGGAACCGACCACCGCATAGGACAGCAGCGGCATATTAAGCGCTGCGGGCGATTCAATCGCAAACTGACTCTCTATGGTAATTGCGGTTAACCCCCCTAACAGATCACCACCGTCATCAACAAGCAAGTAGGCATTATTACCGCCATCTGTGTTTACCGTGACACCACCTGAAAGATCGGTCGGGCCGGTAGCTGTAGCCGACGATATAGCTCGATCACCCTCTGCAACTGCTTTGATTTGAAAGTTGCCAGTCTCCGGGGCAGTGTTGTCAGTAACATCACCATCCTCGATCCCGACGGTTGTCTGCTCAGCAGTATCAGCGAGTTTATCGAAGGATAAGTACGCATCGTCTTGAACGGTGTAGGTCCCAGGCGCATCATTACGGCTGCGAGCCAACTCATGATCGATACTGTCCGGCAATTCGAAATCTGCAATAACATCCTGCATTACTGCGTCCGAGGGGTGCAGGAGATTATATATCTCATCACTGATCGCGCTATCCGTACCAGTGATCGCGTTGACCCATTGGTCACCCGACTCAGGCGCTTCGCCATACACAACTTCTTTCTCGCCATAACTGTCGGCAACCCCGGACTCCGCCACCGACTCTAGCGCTTGCAGCGAGGCACCCGGTGGGCTTTCTTCAGTCTCACCGGTTATGCCACCGAGCGCATCCGCCGAATATAGAACCCGACTTTCCAGCAGCTCCACGCATGCCTCACCCTGAGACTCGATTGTCTCGCGGGTAGCAGCAAACCCGGGCAGACGCCCAAGGGCTTTCAGCCATCCAATACGATGCCGGGAAATCTTCACGGATGAACTACCGAAATGCTTGACATTTCAAAAGAATGAAGCGACTACAGGGTGACAGGACAACGTATTTTTACCGGTTAATGCAACTGGTTAACTAACGGCCTCATCACGCTGAAATTGATACTAAATCTGCCGACAAATCGCCATTACATCAATGCTTGTTTTGACAATCGATAATGACATACCAATCAGCCATCCTAAACCGGGGTAAAACGGTAGTGCCGCGCAGGGCAGCACCCGGGTAAATTCCTGGTTCTCATTGCCAGAAGTGACCAGCGTCCCGGTTCAACTCCCGCTGATTTTCCGGCCCCATCGGGTGCGCTGTGATCCGGAGACAACGGCCGCTGACCATAGCTTGCAGCACTACAGGATCCATAAACGCAGATAGATCAACAAGGGTAAAAGTCCTCAACCACTATTGGTGAGGCGAGAGCCGCCGACGCAATCGCAAGCGAGGCTGCCGCTGTTTCGGTCGGCAGGTGGACTTGATTCCCGCTGCGCTATTTCTTCGGTTCGGCATTACCCTCATCGGCAGCTTCGGCTGCAGCGGCACCAATGGCTTTGACTTCATCCCGACTTATCTCTTCATGGTTGCCCAAACCGGGGATATGGACCATCACTTGTTTACGCGCAAACGGAATGCCTGCAGCCTCAAAGGCTTTTTGCACACGAACGTAGACCTCCTTGCGAATCATGAATTGCTTGCCCGGCTTTGCCATAAACTTGCCGCGCACGACGATGCCATTATCATCGACTTCAGCAACACCCTGCGACTTGAAAGGCTGCAGGAAATCCTCACCAAGAATCGGATCAGCCAGTAGTTCGGCCCCGATAACTTTAAAGATTTTCTTCACCTTGTGGATATCGGTATCAAACGGCACCCGAAAGCGCAGCTTCACGATCACCCAGTCGCGGGAAAAATTGGTGAGCTTTGGAATCTCACCGTACGGTATGGTGTGTACCAGTCCCTTGTGATGACGCAGTCTCAAAGAGCGCAAAGAGATTTTCTCAACCGTCCCCATGGTGCCGCCCACATCTATGTATTCACCCACCCGAAACGCATCATCGGCAAGAAAAAACAAACCGGAGACAATATCTTTTACCAGCGTCTGAGCGCCGAAACCAATAGCAAGTCCTACCACGCCGGCGCCGGCCAGAATCGGTCCGGTGTTTATACCCCAGTTATCAAGCACCATAATTATTGATACCACAATAATCAGAAACTGGGCTGTCCTGCGTATGATAGGCAGTAAAGTTGCCACACGCGACAACCCGACACCACCGATCTCTCCGCTACCCTCACCATCCTCTTCGGCAAAGCCTCCCTCAAGAGCCAGCCAGTAACCGATCAACGCTGACACCAGCTCCCATGAAATATAGGCAATTAAAAAAATAAATAGAAGCTCTACCAGCGAGCCCGCGACCTGCGCCCCGAGCCCCGATTGTGCAAGGTCCAGTAGATTCAAACCCCATAATCTGGCCAGTAGTGACAGCACGACCCCGACGACCATCACCCGTCCGACTCTGAGTAAACCCTGCTGCATGGAGCGCCTTGATTTACCGGCACTCTCGGTTTCGTCCTCTGATGAGCGTATACCGCGTGCTACAAAAAGTGACACATTGGCGTCGAAACCCGGCCACAGAAAAATAACGATAAACGTAATATAGACAGCGCTGGTCGAATACACGCCGACGTCGCCTGAATTAACCACAAGCTCAACCAGGAAATACTTACAGATGATCAGGAAGATTGCGAGCTTCGGCCAGTTTAACGCAAACCAGCTTAAATCGTCCGGAGTCTCATCACCAATAGCCAGACAAACACGCTTCTTGTTTTCCAAAAGGATCTCGGTCAATCCGTCGCGGTTGTACCAGATCACAGCAGATGCGACCAGATACATAAACATATTACGTTTATCGTTATTTTTCT
>CALKXD010000178.1 GCA_938003855.1 uncultured Granulosicoccaceae bacterium
ACGGTTTGTTTGATGCATCGACGTCAACCGGCGGCAACTCAACAGCACCAGCGCAAAACACCACACACTCGCTGGCGAGGCAGTTGCACTGACCGCTGCCATCTGTGCGCCCGGTCTGACTGACACCGAAGAACGGCACTACAGACAGCCGCTTTACCTGAACGCAAACACATTGCCCCGTGTGATTCCAGGCTAATCTTGTCGGCCTTGCTCTGGTACTATTGCAGCTTCGTCAAAAGCAAAATCAGCCTGTCTCATCACCGCATCGAGCGTGCCTGATACACAACCACACAACCCGTTGCCGCGTTCGACGCTCAAGCGGACGCACCAACCCTCTGCACACGAGTTTTCACCAGGACAGTAATGAAAAAATTGACCTACGGCCTTGTTGGCTGCGGAATGATGGGCCAGGAACATATACGCAATATCCGCCTACTCGAAAACACCTCGATCGGCGGTATCTACGAACCCGACCCCGGTATGCAGCAAGCCGCCGCAGAACTAGCTCCAGAAGCCACACTGGCCGACTCGATCGACGCGCTGCTGGCTAACGAGGCGCTGGATTGCCTGATCATCACCAGCCCCAATTTCATTCATATAGACAATCTGCAGCAAATAGCCGCGATTCGGCAACTCCCGGTACTGGTCGAAAAACCCCTGTCGACCGACCCCGCAGACGAACCCGTTGTGCGTGCGTTGCAGTCGAGCTATAGCGCCCCGATCTGGGTAGCAATGGAATATCGCTACATGCCACCGCTGGCAGAGTTTATTCGCCGCGCCGAGGAGGCCACTGGCGGAATCACCATGCTGAGCATCCGTGAACACCGCTTTGCGTTTCTGGAAAAAGTCAATGACTGGAACCGCTTCAACCGCTACTCCGGCGGCACACTGGTAGAAAAGTGCTGTCACTTTTTTGATCTGATGCGATTTATCCTGCAATCCGAACCAAACAATGTCATGGCAAGCGCCGCGCAATCACACAATCATCTCGATGAAATCTATAACGGAGCCACCCCTGACATTATCGACAATAGCTTCACACTGATCGACTTCGACAACGGCGCACGCGCCATGCTGGAGCTCTGCATGTTCGCAGAAGGATCCCGTTATCAGGAAGAGATTTGTGCCGTTGGCAAAAACGGCAAAATAGAATGCCTGATTCCAGGCCCGACCCGTTTCTGGGCTGAACACCTTGGTCCGCCGCCGGTACCAAAGATAGTCATCAGCCCGCGCAACCCGACCGGCCCGATTGAAATCGACGTTCCGGTAGACCCGACACTGCTAAGCGCTGGTGATCATCACGGCTCCACGTTTTACCAGCACCAGAAATTTCAACAGGTGGTACTCGGCAATGGCACCCCGGATGTGACACTGGAAGACGGTTGGCGCGCCGTAAAAATGGGGATGGCCGCGCAGCAGTCGGCATTGACTAAAGAAGCCCTCAAGCTCAATTTTTAGCCACTGATCGATACGCGCAGTGACTCGCCACGAGGCAGTAACGCCTCGTCTGCGCCCCCCCCCAATCGCATAAGAAAACAGACCAATTCCTACCGAATGATTGAGCCTACACATAACCAGACAAAACCCGCCAACTCTTAGTGCCCCAACAACACTCACAAAATTTCCTGCCCCACTAAGTGTAAGTAGCCGCGATAATAAAAACGATTCACACAGCAACAGGGAAACCCGCCGCGTCAGCAAGGCCACTCACCACATAGCCCCCCCCTGACAGCCTGTTAGAAACACACACCACATGAGCATCACCGTCTCAGCGCCATGTTAAGAACCACACGTATTACCTTCCCGCTGCTCATCAACGCACAGCCGGCACCAAGCCTGCCCATACCCAGCCACCACAGTGACGACTTCCACCCCAATACACCTAATCAACATTTCCCTGAGTCGGACCGATCGTGCAATACAACACCCCTCATCTGATGATACTTTTACAGAATAAAACCAGCCATCGATGCAGTAAGACCAATGAAAAGAAAACAGGTAATTCTGATTCGCAAAGATTTAAAAATGCGCAGAGGCAAAGAAATCGCGCAGGGCTCGCACGCCTCCATGGAGTTTCTGGTCTCCACACTCCGAAGCGGCCGGGACTGCACTCAGGCAAACCTCGATGAAGACACCCTGGAATGGATAACGCACGGCATGCCAAAGATATGCCTGCGGGTAAATTCCGAAGCAGAACTCATCAGCCATCATGAAAAGGCACTGGGCCTGGGACTGAAGAGCACCATCATCAGGGACAGCGGCCGCACTGAGTTTGGCGGAGTACCCACACTGACTGCCTGTGCCATCGGACCTGACATCGCAGAGCGCATCGACGAAGTAACGTCGGAACTGACACTGTATTAGATTGGACCTGCGTATCCGTTAGCGGCCGGCGACGGCACGCCGAGCCAATCTTCCATGACTGCTAACCGCACTCTGATCACGCGGCGAAATCGACCACCAGACCCCGCAAAAAACACAGCAGCGACAACACGAAATCACACCGCACAAACAGCACTGTGTATAAGCAATTACTAAATATTGTTAACCAACGATTAATTCAGAGAATCACCGCCCAATCCTCCCCATAATGCAACTACAATGTTAATGTGTCATTACACAAAAACATGATACATTCGAAAAATCACAGCCTTACTGAATGGACTCCGCTGTTTGGCCGACCGACTGCACCGGCAGTAGGGCAAGCCCCGCCAGGTTAGAAACATGCTACCGAATATCAAGAATCTCACGCCGTCTGTACTGCTTGGCTCGCTACTGGTTGCGGCTCCCGCAATGGCAGCACCGGTCAAAATTATGCCTGTCGGCGACTCCATCACCGAAGGCTACACACCGAACCCGCCCAACGGCACCGGCTTAGGTACCGCCAGCTACCGTGAAGAATTCGAAAACTGGCTCATCGCTGACGGCTGTAGTTACCAAATGGTGGGGCAGCAAACCACCAACTACCCCAGCAACCCAACCGTCTTCACCAGTAACCACGAAGGCTGGTCCGGGCACCGCGTTGACGAATTACTCGACATCACCGAACCCCACGGTGGCATCTCCGGCATGATGTCCAACGCCAACAATGCAGATGTCGTGCTGCTTCATGCCGGCTCAAACGACATTCGGATCGGCCAAACACCGCAAAGCACCGCCAACGAAATATCCACCGTCATCAATCAGATTCTAAGCGCCAACAGCAGCGCAACCGTTCTGGTTGCCAACGTTATCCCCTGGTGGGGCTCCGCTCCCAACGGCAATGTCACCGCTGACATTGCAACTCTCGGCGACGAAATCGCAGCCCTGAGCGTCATAGCAAATAACCCCAATGTTATTCTGGTAAACGTTCGAAACGGATTTACCCAGGGGATGATGCAGACCGACCTCATTCATCCGAAAGCCTCGGGCGAAGCGCACATCGCCGATGCGTTTTACGACGTATTTGAACAGGCTGGTTTGTGTCTTGATGAAACCATTCCTGAAACTTTTATTTCCACACCTGCCGAAGGCCAATTTGTAGGAGAGACCACCACCTACTCTGGAACAGCCACGGACGCCGGATCATCCGGCTTTGATACGGTTCGAATTGCAATCCGTGATCGAAACACCGGTGATTGGTATAACTTCACAGACGGAACTTTTGGGAACATAGAGCAAAACGGGGTTGCCGTTGGCATAGCCGACGCAAACTTGACCGGTACTTCGCTTACATCCACCAACTGGAAATATACCGTTACCCAGCCACTGCCAGACGGCGACTATACTTTATTCGCCCTCGCCATCGACAATGCGGGTAACGATGCCTTCACCGATGCGGGCCTTTCCGTATGGCCAGTCAACACAGACTTCAGCGTCGATGCCGCCATTCCAACTGGCGTTGCCACTTCTCCTCAGGATGGTGACATCATTGAGAGCAGCACGCGGAATATTTCAGGAACATCCAGCGATGTAGGCTCTGGGGTAAGCCGGGTCAGAGTGAGGATCCAGGCACTTGGAGTATCACCAACCACGTACTGGAACGGTACGTCATGGTCAACAACGCCGATATACCTCGACGCTACATTAAATGCCGACGCCACACTGTGGCAACTGCCATCTGTGGATCTGACACAACCTGGCCAATATCGTGTACGACTCATTGTAACCGACAATACCGGCAACACGGCGCGGGTAACTAGCAACCCCAAAACTGATTTTACAGTGGGCATTGACGACAACACCGACCCCACGGCCCAGGCTACTTCACCGGGTAATGGCGACGATATAACGCCCGGCATTACCAAGATCTCCGGTTCCGCCTTTGATGCCGATTCAGGAGTCTCCACTGTACGAGCTCGTATCCGCCGGTTGGGCGTCTCCCCAGCCTTGTACTGGGGTGGGAGCACATGGAGTAACTCGTCAGTTTTCCTCGATGCTTCCCTCAGTGCCGATGGAACCGCTTGGGAACTGGCTGGCGTTGACCTGAACGAAACCGGCACTTACCGCGTGAATGTTATCGCCTACGACAATGCCGGCAACCTGGCTCAATCATTCGAAAACCCGAAAACCGATTTTACAGTTAGCATCGACGACGATACCGATCCTATTGCCCAGGCTACATCGCCGGGCAATGGCGACGATACACCACCCGGCGTTACCACAATCACAGGCACTGCATTTGACGCCGATTCAGGTGTCTCCACTGTACGGGTTCGAGTCCGCCAGCTGGGCGTCTCTCCAGCCTTGTACTGGGATGGGGCCACATGGAATAGTTCATCAGTTTTTCTCGACGCTTCCCTCAATGCCGGTGGCACGGCCTGGACATTGGCTGGCGTCAGTCTTAACGAAACCGGCTCTTACCGTGTGCATGTTATCGCCTACGACAATGCCGGCAATCTTGCTCAATCGTTCGAAAACCCGAAAACCGATTTTACAGTGAGTATTGATGACGATACCGATCCTACAGCCCAGGCTACTTCACCGGGCAATAGCGACAATGTATCACCCGGCACCACCACGATTTCCGGCACCGCTTTCGACGCTGATTCCGGCGTATCTATCGTTCGGGTTCGCATTCGCCAGCTTGGCGTCTCACCCGCATTGTATTGGGACGGATCAACCTGGGGCACTCCATCAATTTTCCTGGACACCACCATTAACACCAATGGGACGACATGGTCACTCGCAGGCGTCGAGCTAAGCAGCGCCAGCGCTTTCCGGGTTAATGTTATCGCCTACGACAACGCAGGCAATCTCGCCCAGTCATTTGAGAACCCCAGTACCGATTTCACAACTCAGTAGGACAGAACTCTCAACGACTCGCACCTGAACAGCGCG
>CALKXD010000179.1 GCA_938003855.1 uncultured Granulosicoccaceae bacterium
CCCCAATCCCAAACAGGGAAACCCGCAGCGTCAGCAAGGTCATCAATCAACAAATAACCAACACACAAACACACCCCAATCCCAAACAGGGAAACCCGCAGCGTCAGCAAGGTCATCAATCAACAAATAACCAACACACAAACACACCCCAATCCCAAACAGGGAAACCCGCAGCGTCAGCAAGGCCGACGCATAAAACAACTGTTTTATTAACTCCCCCACAGACCCAAAAAACCCGTCAACCCAAACAGCAACCACACAATGCACTGAACCACCCACGGCCAGCGACAAAGTTCTCTAGAGTGTTTTTCCTCCACCCATCCAGCAACGCTAAATATCCTCATTTTAGTTATTCGCCAATGCCAACGCATAGAGCCCGACGCAATCTTTGCGTTGAACATTCAGATCAATTGCACAAGGGCCTGCCGCATACCGGACGATACTCTCAACAGGGGCGGACAGGAGAGGTAACCAATAGAAATCAGCTAGCCCGTTGGCAACAGTGAGTGCCAGTAGTTCGCATGCTCAATCCCAACCAGACTTCGGATCACTGTCGCTGTGAACGCACAATTAGCACATCCGGTTGCTGGAAACGCACGGGGCCATGTCCGCATCAACAATACCCGGCAGGCACCCGATCGTTGACAGAACGATGGGTTACGGTCAGAAGGGTCGATTGTCACTATTCCGTTAATCGTTTTTCTATCGACTCCCGCTGCTCCGCATTTAGCTTAATCTCCATCAGAGGCTGATGATTTCTTTCCTTTAGCGTATAGGCGGTCAGATAGCCACCCACCGCCGATGCTGCTACCACCAGAAGAAACAAAGAAATATGCGGGTAGTACTTAAGCACCAGCAGCAGAAATCTTACTGCCCTGAGCAGCAGGTAGCTAATTATCGGTATAGTCAGAACCACCAGGAAGGCAATTGTTATCAGGTTGTTTAAGGCAAAAAGACGATAAAACAGCTGGAGCAACTCTCGCAGGACCGAATAGACGACCGTGGTGATAGCCGGCAGCCCTTCGGTGATGAAAGCAGCCGCTAACATGATCGCTTCATAGATTGCTGCGGCAAACAGTCGAAGGAAGGTCTCCCAGTCGAGGAAAGCATGTTGCCGTTGAATGCCAATAGTAAACAGGTATAAAACGGTAAAGGAAAATAGGATTACTGAAACGCACAGAGAACCGTTTAACCAGTTACGGGCAGGGCGGTTCTGGTTGATTGCCGGTAGCAGGACAATACTGGAATACAGTCGGGTCAGCACCAGGACGATTGCCACAAACACCAGCATGGTGCTAAACACCGTTACGCTGATATACTCATAATTCTTTCTAATGTAAGAGCACTCTAGCTGAGTTTCAGTGGAGTGACTGAATATCAGGTAGACCGACAACAACACCACGGCAAACCAGCCACTGACCCACGACAAGCCTATGGAATAGGTAATATTTTCCTGCCGCTTTCCTTCGATAAGCTTCGATGTGTGCCTGTTGAGGCTATAGGCGAGAATCAAACTAAGCAATACACTGGAACCCAGCATTCCTTTCACGGTTAGCGCGTAGTAGTAATCGACACTATGAGGTAATTGGTTTTCCCGGAAGGCTAACAGGCACTCGAAGAGGTTTGGACTATGACCACCGTCCGTATTGTCTAATGATAGCTGCGCCAAAGCGGGAAACGTAGTAAGGGTGATGAAAAAAGCGGTTTTTGCCCAGCCAGCCGGGTTGCTGTAGAGGAGGTCTTTGTCCCGCGAGTAATTGGAAATGTCTGAAGCTATTATAATAAAAATAAAACAGCCCAGATCCACCACGACATTCTGGAACTTTAAAACCTGTGGGGCTTCACCATCCGCGCCTGATACAGCCAGGTACTTACGCCAGAACACGATAAAAACCACCGCAAGAGCACAATACACTGCGCATGCACCAATGGTTTTCAGGGTTGGCAGGGATGTACTTCTACCATTTGTTGTCGGCTCCACATCTAACCTCTCACCGGACCATGCCCACCGCCACTGCCCAAACCGCGCTCTGGTTTGCGCGTCCTGCCGCGTTATCGGTCGAGCAGCGGGAAGCCATCGGGGTATTTACCGCCGCTGTATGTGTTGCGGCTGGACCAATATAACAGAGAAGATATGAGGGTTAAGTGGTGAACCGGTAATCGCCCGCGCCGGCTGTTGGAGCCTCCAATCGACAGACACCAGTGGATTTCAAAGCAACGGCAATCCCTTAGAGATTATAGGGTGGCTTCTACATGCGAGTTGAGCCAGAATCGAAACGACACAGCAGCGCGACGCCAACAGACGCCTGCCCACTGTCAAAAACTTGCGCTGACCGCCAGTGCTGCGGAATTAAAGCGGGCAAAGTTATAGACATCTTCGACATCGGCTCCACCATCAAGTACACGCAGGTCTGCGCCGATTTTCAAATGCTCAGTGATTGAATAATCCAGCGTCACACCCAGATCGATAGCTCTTCCCGGGCCGCCGGCGAGGCCGTCCAGATCAGCACCGATAGTCCAGTTATTGCTCAAGCGATACTTACCGGCAAGGTACAGTAGCGGCACCAGCCCCACATCATCGTCAAAAGTAACCGTGTTGCCCTGCTCAAGGCGTATCTCGGCATCGCGTACTTTCAAGGTCGCGCCAATCCGAAAGCTCCCGCGGTCGCTTTGCATCATGGAATAGTGATACCCCAGCCGCCACGAATTAAATTTGTAGGTGGCATCGAGAGATTGGTCGGCTGCAAAACTGCCGCCCGCGAACAGAACCGGATCAGTAAAGCTAACCGCCCTGGTATAGGACAATGGGGCCAATAACACGCGGATGCCATGCCGCTCTTTGTACATCCAGTTGAGCTCGAGCCGTGTGGCAGTCACGGACGCCTCATCGGCGGGGTCGTCAAGTGAAAAACGTGTGCCCGCGTCGGTGTTGGGCACTTGCACGTCATTGCGGGTCTGAACACTGCTGCCCACAGAGATCCGCAGGTCTATTGATCGATCAGCAGCGTCAGCCGCACCAGTGGCAAACACCGGAATCAGACTGACAGCTGGAATCAACAGCCAATGACGAGTGACTGACTTGCGCATAACGATACCCCGGGTGTTTGAATACAGCAGGCTAGGTGGTGATGGTTATTTAGTGGTACTGACGTCGATCAACACTTCATTTCGGCGAAACCACGGTAAGGTCCAGGGCGGATTGTATCCAGCCCAGCGCGGTGCAGACTGCGATGCCAGTCCCTGCGCCACTATCCAGCTATCGAGTCTGTCGGCGTGCAGCGCTTGCGCCTTTGCCGTGGCTCGACCTGAGTATCGCAGCGTTGCTACGCGTTTTTGTGTGATTTCGACCAGTGTGACATCAGGGTCAAGTGGTGTCGGGGCAGTGTCTATGGTATAGCTCTGCGGCAATACAAAACGGTAGCGCCAGCCATTGCCTTCCTGCTCAGACACGACCGGGGAGGTCATCGCAATGGATTCACCGTTATCGCCGCTTTGTGCGTCTGCAATAACCGGCGCTGTCATTGCAATTTTCCGGCTGCCTTCGTTTTCCCCTGAGATATAGGCAAACAACTTCCTGAACGCCTTGCTGCCGGCGTCTTTAAATTCTGCGTTGACGCGAGTCTCGGCGACAACCACTGTGGCATAGTCACGGATCTCGAAACGGTCGTCTTTATGCACCCGCTGATACGATGCTTCTTCCACAGATTCCACCCCGAACAGCGAACACCCGGCACTAAAAAGCATCATAGTGAAAGACAGCATAATAACTGACAGACCGCGTAACGACGGGGCAGGTGAGCTGGATAACTCAGACATGGCGGGTTTTTATTTAAGACACGAACATAATGTTACGCCACCGGACTACAAACGGATCAACCGGGGATCATCAATCACGGTCATGCCACCGCAAAACTGAGGATAACGGCGAGATCACATCAGGCCCGCCGCAGGGCTGCAGCGGGCATTAGTGATCCCGTGGTATTCGGCTCCAGCACGATCACACCGCGCGCTCAACGTATTGCCGTAACACCTTGCCTTTGTTTTATCAGTCGCACAGGGAGCAACACATGGGGTGTGCCTGGCGGCGGGCAATATGGCACGGAGCGACCAACGGCAATACTTTCGTCAGGGATCAACGCAACACAATCCCCACACCTCAAGCGGTCGAAGACCCGGCGATTGCTTGCGCGATCAGTGACCAGCCTGCATTATTGACAGACCTGCCTCGACGACAGCCGGTGCTGTCCGGTATAAGTGGCAAAACAGACCAACCACCGGGTCGACAAACACGGCCTGACACATCCGTGGCTTGCTCACAAGCACACTCTGCAAACACAGTAGTGTCAGGTTCAAAAGGCAGAACGGCTTGCCAGGCACTAGCGAATGACAACGAGGCCCCCCCCTATGGCAGCTCATGCCCCTTGCCACATTTGTGACGATGTCCTTGCCAGTGTGGAGTTAGTCACCAAATGCCAACAGGCGTCCACTGCCGCCAATGAGTTTGTCGGGGAAATAGCCCGCGTACTTCTCGCTGACCCGGCCGCTTACGGCCAGTTTTGTCATCACGGATACGCCTGGTACGCAACGCTTGCAGAGGCCATTCAGGCGACATGTGACTGGGCTGCCGCGCTGGACCGCGACGGCCGCTTGCAAGACCTGGAACGTCTCATTCTGGCCGCGACCACCTCTGAGTATCTTGCGCAGATAATACACGGGATCGCGATGAGTCAGGACGAGGTCGTCCGTCCCGATCACTATGGACTGGCAACCGCCGCTACCCGTCTAGCCGGGAGTTACCCTGATGTTTTAGCGATGAACATAGAGCGGCTGGGGTCGCAAATCGTGTCCGCATCGCGGCAACGGGAAAACCTCGGTGATCCGGGTCTCGACGACACACTGGATATGATCGCTGATCAGTTTCGTAAGTTCTCGGATGAGCTGATCCGTCCTTTCGCGCAGGGGTGGCATGAGCGCGACGAGCTTATTCCCGACACCATTATTGATCAGCTTTCAGAGCTTGGCGTCTTTGGCCTGACCATCGACGAAAAATATGGCGGCTCGGGCATGGGCAAGCTGGCGATGTGTGTTGTCACCGAAGAATTATGCCGCGGCTATATCGGCGTAGGCTCACTGGGCACACGCGCTGAAATTGCCGGGGAGTTAATCCAACTGGCCGGCACTGACGCACAGAAGAACCACTATCTCCCTGGCATCGCCTCGGGTGACATCCTGCCTGCAGCAGTGTTTACCGAACCGGATACCGGATCAGACCTGGCATCGCTGCGCACCCGTGCGCAAAAATCTGCAAACGGATGGGAGCTAACCGGCAATAAAACCTGGATAACTCATGCCGCCCGGTCAGACCTGATGACGGTACTGGCTCGCTCTAAACCTGAACAACCCGGCCACCGGGGGTTGACCCTGTTTCTTCTTGATAAAACCCGTGGCACTGATGCAGACCCGTTTCCAGATGACAAAATTTCGGGGGGTGAGATCAAGGTTCTGGGCTATCGCGGCATGAAAGAATACACCGTAGCGTTTGATGGGTACTGCGTGCCGGAAGAATCCGCGCTCGGCAGCGAGGAGGGCAAGGGCTTTTTACAACTGATGTCGACATTTGAAGGCGCGCGTATTCAAACAGCGGCGCGCGCGGTCGGGGTTGCCCAATGCGCTTATGATCTGGCGCTAGGCTATGCCACCGAACGTGTGCAGTTTGGCCAGCCGATCATTGAATTTCCAAGAGTGCATGGCAAACTTGCGCGTATGATTATAGACATATCAGCCGCTCGCCAACTGACCTACGCGGCTGCCCGTGTGAAAGACCGGGGGAATCGATGCGATATCGAGGCAGGGATGTCGAAGCTGCTGGCTGCCCGTACCGCCTGGTCATGTGCTGACAATGCGCTACAGATTCATGGCGGCAACGGCTATGCCACCGAGTATGCAATCAGCAGAGTATTGTGCGATGCGCGTATTCTAAATATTTTTGAAGGCGCTGCTGAAATACAGGCCGAGGTTATCTCCCGCGGACTATTAAAACGGCTCAGTTAACCCGGCCTTACACTCTACATTCACGGGCAACAGTTGCAGGCAACAATCGAAAAAAAACAGCCCATCACATATCGACCGTCACCACCCCGTTTTCTTCGGCGGCTCTGCTTTGGCACAAAATAACCGATCCTTCACGCTGCGCCTTAGACAGCACAAAGTCACGGTGCTCTACGTCGCCATCAAGCAGTCCGCATTTACACACTCCGCAAATACCATCTGAACATTTCACATCGATCCGGATGCCGTTTTCCGCCAATACATCAGTCGCTGTTTTATCGGCGGGTATTAAAAACTCTCTGCCGCTTTTCGCAAGCTTCAAAGTGAAGTCGTGGTTGATGTAGTCGGGTACTTCGGGCACTGAAAAGTACTCGAGGTGGCAGGCATCTTCAGGAAAGCCGGCCGCCTCAGCGGCCGCCGTAACCGCTGTCATGTAGCGTTCGCTACCACAGGTATACAGCTGTGTGCCTTGCTGGTAACCAGTCAGTAAGTTGCCAAGGTCTGCACGCGTGCCTTCATCGGACACATGCAGTGTTACTTTGTCGGACCAGTCGAATGACGCCAGATCAGACTCAAACGCGGCGTCAGCTCTTGTCGGCACAGAGTAGTGCAATTGAAATTTACCACCGGTTGCATGTAGCCGATGTGCCATAGCGATCATCGGCGTAATACCCACACCGCCACCCATCAGTAGGGATTCAGGCGCGCTTTCGGTGAGTGGAAAGTGATTGATAGGGCGCGAAATAAACACTTTGCGGCTTTCCGAGAATATGCGGTGCATCAGCTTTGAGCCACCGCGCCCGTCTTGCTCACACAGCACTGCAATCTGATACACCGACCGGTCAGCCGGATTACCGGACATCGAGTACTGCCGGAGAAATTCAGGGGCGACGACAACATCGAGATGGGCGCCCGCCTGCCATTCCGGCAGGTCTCCCCCGTCTATATCGCGAAGTTCATATTTAGTGATATTACCACCCATGGCCTCGGCTTTACTCACTACGACCCGCAGTACCGGGCTCTCACTATCTTCCGTGTACTGATGCACCAGGCTTTCATCGCCACGCTTAAGTCTGTCCTGGTATTCCTCGGCGGTGATCATGGCCTGATAAGCTTCTATCCCGGCCTCGCGATCCATCGGGAACGGATAGGGGTGCGGGTGGGGGGCCAATGGCGCGGGGTATACGGCAAGTGTCTGGTCCTGGTATTTTAAATGGAGATCGCGCTGCAGGCCACGGGCATTCACCGCTTTGGTGGTCGGATGGTAGCCACCATCCTGATCGAGCTCGATATCCCACCACCATTTTTTTAACGGGTTAAGGCCGCCATTACCGACGACGTCATCCAGCTTCGCCAGTGCCGGTGCTGTTGCAGGCACATTCATTGCCGCCCATCGGAACGGGCGCTCTTTAAAAATGCCTTCGAGGTTCCACGGACAGGTTTTCATGCACCGCCCGCACATAGCCCCGCCTTCAGTGGTGATTCGATAGGTTGCGCACTTCTGACTGTCAGACTTCCAGATCTCGTAGCCGTTAAACATCAGTTTGGGGCCGGCGGTTATCGCACCCGACGGACACTCCCGCGCGCACTTGTTGCAGGATTCGCAAAACTTCTGCAGCCCGAAGTCAATCGGTTTGTCGTGAGCCATCGGCATGGTGGTGGTCACAACACCGGACTTAAGCCTGGGCCCTAGAAACGGGTTTAGAATGACTTCACCAATCCGGCTTACTTCACCCAGACCTGCCAGCAATAACAACGGCGGCTGCAAGACCTCGCCGTCAAGCACACTGTGCGCTTTGGCTTTATAGCCCAGGTTTCGAATTTGCCGGGCAATAACACCACCCAGCAGCGAAAAGCGCAGATAAGCACGCATCGATTGCGCAACGCTTATCCAGTCGTCGCCGCTGGCGCCTTCCATGGTTTCATACCCTTGATCGATGATCATACTGATCGCCTGATCGTGCGGCGGGTCAAGCGGCGCGCCGGTTGCATCATGGCTGTACCAGGTCCAGTCCGGGCAGCGTGATATACCGACAGCATCAACCCCCAGAAAGTAACTGGCCGCTTTTATCGCGCTGGCATTGGCGGCCTCATCATCGGGCAACAATCCGTCTGCCGGTGTGCCGTCCTGCAGCAGAACAAAAGCCCCTAACATTCTTCGCTGTGCCATCGAAGGTGCTGCTTTTCGTGCGTAGTAACCGCCTTTGGCTCCTTCCTGCAGATTTTTACCCATATCGCCAAACTGTGCACGTGCGAACATATCAGCGCGTTTGGGCACCCGCGCAACGCGAGGTTCATCGATATAGGTGGTCGGGTTTTCAACGCGTTTCAGGGTTTCGAAAGGATGCGGCCCCTGATGAAAATCGCGCCTGGCAAACGGGTCGTTGTTCAGTGCACTCTTCCGAGAGCCGGTACCGAACCACCACGCCGGTCCCTGAGTACGCAACCAGGGCTGATCTGCTTTGGCGCACAGGGGTTTGTCGACCGCCAGATCCAGCGTCGTGGTGACAACCGCAACTGAAAAACGACCACCAATATAGGGCGCCCACAATTGTCCGTTTTCTACCGTGGCAATACCCGCCGCGACGGTGGCAATATTCAGATCGATATCAGAGGTTGTTGCCGTATGTGCCACCGCATCCCAACCAAGCAGGCGGATATAATTTGCAATTACCACCGCTGTTTCGGTAGCGCGCATCGATGCCGCATGACCAGCGCAGTCACGGAGCCAGCCGGTGCCGTGTTCACCGGCGCGGGGGTCACGCGCCATGTCATTTACAATGACCAGCGCATGGGTATGATTGTCGATAGAGGCGGGCGGTGACTCCATAGACTCTTTTAGATCAGCCATGATCATGTCTATGCCGGATGCCAGTGTTTTTGTTTGTCGGGTACGTAATTCCTCTGAGAGTTTGTCGATACCGGGGTTGCGAACCGGCTGCGCCAGACGTGCTGCGTCGGGCAGCTTGCAGATACCTACCATGGCGGCATCCTGAAAATAACAGAATGACTTCAGGTGCTCGGCGCGTGCCTGCGGTGCTTCAGGGATAGAAGATTTGGTTTTATTAGTGAACCCGTCCCGAATTGCATCCATCATGGACTGATACTCGTCCATCGCATTGACAAGGTTGAGCGGCTCATCAGCCCGGACAAAAGACAACGGCTCAAATGCGGGTACGTTGGTGAGGTCAGGCTGTGCGGTTCTGGCCAGCCGCTCAAGCGGGTAAGACCCCATATGCACTGGTCGGTTTTTATCTGAAAAAAAACGTATTGGCATCGTTAGACCATGAGTGTAAAAAAATAAACTACTAAATTGGACTGTATTCGGCAATTACTGCAAACGGGTTGTCCTGTACCGCAGGGCCGTTTGTTTTTGTTTCAATTTCCAGCTGAACCCGGTTTTAGGCTTAACAAAAAGCCCGATGATCCTCCTGCTGAGCCCGATTTTCGCATGCGCCATGATAACGCAGCCACGCAACGATAGTATCTTGCGGCCAGGGCAATGTAGCGGATTGACGCCACATTTTCCGCCGCAACTTGTGCGGGCGCTTTACACAGAACCCCTGAAACGGCTACGGGTGTGGTTGATCAGATCGGTGACGGGCATCGATTATAGCTCCAGCGCATCGCTCATCAGCATGGCACTCATGCCGCCATCAATAACCAGATCCTGCCCCTTTATCCATCGACTATCAGTGGATACCAAAAACAGAATTACATCTGCCACTTCCTCTGGTTTGCCCGGGCGACCGACGCGTGCCACGTTTTTCGCCACGCGATCACCAAAGGCGGTATGGAAATCATCCAGAATATCCGTGCTCACTGCGGCGGGACTGACCGTATTCATCCGATAACCCCGCGCCAGAAGATTTTCAGTGTCGGAGGCGGTCATCACGATCAACGCCTCCTTGGACAGGTTGTACGCCCTGACAGGGTTGATGTTCCGCTCAGCAATAAAGCTGGCAAGCCCGGTTTCGTCCAGCTTGATTAGCGCTTTTACCTCATCAAGGTTATCGCGCCACTGAGCGCCGGCACGTGATGCGGTGTTTACTATAGAGGCACCTTCGGTCAGCTGATCGAGCATGCCGTTGAGAAACGCTCGAAGCCCAAGGAAATTGACCAGCAGAATTTTCTCTTCCAACCCTTCTCTTGGTGGCAAGCCGGCGTTATTTATCAAAGCATCGTAGGGACCGTCAGCCGACGCAATGGCGGCCTCTACAGATGACCGGTCACTGAGATCAATTTCAATCCAGCGCTCCACATTCACTTGAGGTTGCTGTATATCAAAAGCGTGGACCGAATGGCCCTGCTGTGTCAGACGCTCAGCCACAGCACTGCCAATCCCTGTCGCGCCACCGGTCAGTGCAACTTTCATTGATGTATTCCTCAGGGTAGGTCCGTGACGACAAAAACAGGCACGCGGGGCAATAGTCGTCGATTGATTGGTGGACACAAAGGTATGCGACAACCATCAAAGCCGGGCGGAGGCTCGGGCCGGGGTGCTGTCGAACGTTTGATTCATTGTATGGTGACCGCAAATCGCCGGGTCCGCAAGCCACAGGGCGTCGTCTGCGGGGCGACCCTGACCATCCCCTGGTTAGCAGCGTCCACGGCGCGTTTAACGGTAGGATACGGTTGCCAGCAGGCCTGATGGCACTTGCGGCGCGCCCACGCCCGGCCCAACGGATACAACGGGCAGGAAAAAAGACAGCGGCAATCCCGTGACAGGATACGGCTACCTGCAATCGCAGCGTCCGTCCAGGATACCTGCCAGCGGTTCCTTTGGAATCCACGCCACACTTAAGCCACTGTATTTAATCAATAATTAATGCTGACCATGCCAGAGCTGAGTGATCTACGGTCAATGCGGTTGTGCTGAAAACTGGCAGAATCTATGTTGGATAAGACGCGACAGAGCCGGGGGAGTTACCAACGCACGGCAACGGTGACAACCCAAACGCCTCTTGTGCGGGTACTGCCAACAGGCATACCTGTGCGCAAGGGGTCAGTGACTTGTCAGGTGATAATCCTGTTTACCGCTTCAGCCGCTGATCGGGTTGCCGCATGCACGCCACCCCAGTCGTCAAAGCTGGTGTAGGCCTCTCCCGCAAAAAAGACCCGACCGTCAACCGGTGTCGATAATCGCCGTGATATAGCGGGGTCAGAAACATCGGCCAGATAGGCGGCTCCGGCGAATGGCTCGGTGTTCCAGTCCTGCACAATGTGGCGCAGGTAACCGCGGGAGGCCTGATTGTCGAATATTTTGTCCAGCTCTCTGAGTATCATGTCTCGCAACGCGTCCGGCGACGCGTTTTGATAGCGGACTGCCTGCTGACCCACCGCAAATAGTCCTAAAACGTTTGCGCTTGAATTCTGTCCATACGCCGCGTCATAGTAAAGCCGCTGCCCGTCCTGCGTTTCGCTGTCCGGAAACTCAAGAAACGCGGGATAGAACTTGTCTTTAAATTCCAAAAATACTTTTAAGCCACCCCAGACATCAGCCTTGCTGATTGCCTTGGCTTTAGCCGGTGGCAGTGGCGGATAAAAGTCAATATCGCCGCGCTGCAGTGTGCTGATCGGAGCGGTAACAATCACACGATCAGCAGTAAAGGTTTTACCTGCGGCACTGGATAGAGCAAGGCGCTCACCGCGGTAGTCGATTTTAATTACCTGTGAGTTATAGAGTATTTTCTCAGCGATACCCGGCAGCAGATAGGTGGAAAAATAGTCGAGCCAGCTGGAACCGACAAACTTTAGATCAGTGTCACTTTCAGTGTGCGTCTGCAGGGTTAATTCGTCGCCATCAAACTCCCAGATCTGAGCATCGTTACCGTAGGCAATGAGCTCGGTGGTGACAGACACCGTGGGATCATTGAGTATTTCCTGCAGTATGCTTTCATCGGTGTGGACCCACTCCGCACCTAGTGGTATCGGGAAATCGGTAAAGCTAACATTGTGCTTTACCCGGCCGCCTGCCGCTGCCGCCGCTTCATGCACAGTAACGCTCACGCCTTTCTGCTGAAGCAAATGCGCTGCTGTCATGCCAGCGGGCCCGGCCCCGACAATGACTACGTCGCCGTCAAAACTATTTTTTGGTGTTACCCTCCCGTGGCTTGAGCAGGCAGCTAACCAGGAAATTCCTGCAGCGCCTGCAGAGAGGACTGAACGTCGGGTAAGGGTATTGCCGGATTTTTTCACAAGTATATAGTCCAAAGGGGATAACCGGGGTCTATCGAAGCCTTTAAAACCACAGGGGGCCGAGCCATTTATTTCAGTAAAGCATCAGAGTTGAAGTTTACACAAACCATTCGGGCGCCGGTTTTAATTCGGGTGTTTCTGATCGTTGTTACTCACGCGCCATTACGCGGGATTATGTGTTCTCGCTCGATCTGATGAAACAGCTCGCCACCGAGCCAGCATTGCAGTTTTTCCAGCAGATGAAAATCAGTCTTTGTTGCGCTCTGCGTCGAGAAATATCTGATGCGTACTTTCCAGTTGCCTCCTTCAGGGTTCATGTTCTGCTGCATCGTGGCACAAGCCGAAGGCGGATCAGCGGGGTGGATAGAATAGCGTCTGTCAGACGTTTCACCCTGCAGCGTGTCAGTCTCGATAATTCGGGTGTTTCCCACCGGACCGAAAAACCCTCCATCAATAGACACACGCTCCGCCACATAGGTAAAATCGGGACCCCATCAACCAGAGCGGTGATCGTAATCAAGGCCCGTGATCGGGTTTACCCTGGTATTGAGGAAGCTGCCTCGCAGCGGTTCTCGTTCGAGTAACCGGTTCAGCGTATCTCGTATGCAACGGTCATATCGCTCGACTGCAATTTTTATCTGATCGGGTTCCATTTATCTGTCAGCCTTTATGCTTACCTGTGATGTCTAAAAGGTTCAGCACTACGGTCCCTCTAACACACCGGAGTTGCAGCGAGTTAAACCACAACCGGACACACTGGAACAGTTGCATTAGGCCGGTGTTTGCATTTACTGTTGAGCTATAGTCAGCCAGTTGCGCATGGCAGCGGTATTTGATCAGGGCAGGTTACCAACCAACGCCGCGACCGAAACCCTTCGACAGACACATACAGTTTACCGGCTGGCGTGCGGGATAACCATAAAACCTACGGAGTGAGTGTTGATGCAGGAATTCGATTACATCATCACGGGCGCTGGCTCAGCAGGTTGTGTGCTGGCAAACAGACTCACAGAAGATCCCGACACCTCGGTATTACTGCTCGAGGCCGGTGGCAGCGATCGAAACCCGCTGTTTCACTGGCCGGCCGGCTTTACAAAAATGACAAAGGGTATTGCCTCCTGGGGTTGGGAGACCGTGCCGCAGCGCAATATGAATGACCGTGTCCTGTGGTACACGCAGGCCAGAGTCATGGGTGGCGGCAGCACCATCAATGCGCAGGTCTATACGCGGGGCAACGCTGTTGACTATGACGCTTGGCAACAGCTTGGCTGCACAGGCTGGAGCTATCGGGATGTTTTACCATACTTCAGGCGGGCAGAGGGCAATCAGGCATTTGACAATGAGTATCATGGTAGTGACGGACCACTGGGTGTGTCGCAGCCAACCTCGATGCTACCGGTCGCATGGGCTTTTGTCCGTGCAGCGCAACAGTATGGCATCCCCCACAATCCCGACTTCAACGGTGAGCACCAGGCCGGATGTGGTGCTTACCAACTCACGCAGCGTGACGCGAAACGCTCTTCCTGTGTGAGCAGCTATATCGATCCCGTCAGACCCCGCCCCAACCTGACTATTACAACCGGTGCGGAAGCATCACGTATTCTAGTGGAAAAAAACCGGGCGACAGGGGTCGAATACACCACCGGTAAAACCACTCACACAGTGCGCGCAAGACGTGAAGTACTTGTTACATCGGGCGCTATTGGATCACCCAGACTACTGCTGCTGTCCGGTATTGGCCCGGCGTCCCATCTTCGCGATGTGGGCATCGATGTGGTGCATGACTTGCCGGGTGTCGGGGAGAACCTGCATGACCACCTCGATCTGTTTGCTATCGCCGAATGCTCCGGTCGTTATTCTTATGACCACTATGGGAAATGGTATAACTCCGCGCGTGCAGGTCTTCAATACCTGATGTATAAAACCGGCCCTGTCGCGTCGAGTCTGTTTGAGTCCGGCGCTTTCTGGTACTCCAGCGGTTCTAGCGGCCCCTGTGATCTACAGTTTCATTTCGGGCAGGGATCAGGCATTGAGGCCGGTGTAGCGTCTATGCCAAAAGGGGGAATCACCTTGAATGCTGCGTTCATGCGACCTCAATCCCGGGGGACGGTTCGGCTGAGGTCTGCCGATCGACAAGACTCACCGCTGATTGATCCCAACTACTGGCAGGTACCGGAAGATCGCGAGCGGCATATCGCCGGGCTTAAAATTGCCCGGGAAATACTCAGGCAACCCGCGTTAAAGCCTTTTCTAAAAGCGGAAAAACTCCCCGGCCCGGCGGTAAACACTGATCAGGAATTATTTGAATACACCTGTGCAAATGCAAAAACCCAACACCACCCGGTTGGCGCATGCATGATGGGGGTCGATAAACTGGCAGTCGTCGATCCGCAATTGAAGTTACATGGCATCGAGGGCCTAAGAGTGTGTGACTCGTCTATTATGCCGGTTATCAATTCTTCTAATACCAATGCTGCGACAATAATGATCGCTGAGAAGGCGGCGGATATCATCAGAGGTTTGGAACCTTTACCACCTGCATCGATTGGCCAATAACTAAGTCGCGGGTACACGAATTTGCCACTGGTCTATAGAGCAACTGATGCTTGAACCGTGCGCCGGACTACCTGGTGCAAGCGTTAAGGGCCGGAATTCAAAAAAACATCAACTCTGAACGATGGCATCCCCGATTGATGCAGACAGACCTATAATACCAGTGACCCACAGCCAGTAGCCGGCCGCCTCAGTAAACACTCGCCCACACGCCGGCCCGACGCGGGATCTGCAATGGACGATAACATCGGGAACTGCTGCGCCCGGAATCCAGCAACAGGTTCACCTCTGCGCATTGACCTATCAGCCGGTCGATCCCGCCGTTTCCAACAACACATTGTTGATAGCCTGAGGTGACTACTCCAGCTTGTAGCAGTTGTGAGGCAATAGTAATGGCGGGGTGTTATCTCTGTAGCCGCCTCATGATCTCCACGCAGCCGTCAAACTGGCCTGTGGTGGAAGACAGACTGTTGTGAAGTGTTTTTCTCCCATAATAAAAGGCAGCGCTGCAGTCATGGGAAATTTAAGAATTCACTCGTCAGAAAAAGATCCCGCCTGCTGGTAACACCCGCGATTTAACACTTGCGAACATATTCGATCTCTGTTTGAATACGCATTCACACGTTAAAACTTGCCACTCATGTGTGTGCAACCGGAGGAGTTGTAAATGAGCAAACGACAATTTCTAAAAGGCGTTCTGGCAGCTTCGCTGCTGAGCGCGACCAGTTTTTCGGTATCTGCCGAGGAACTCCCCTATAACCTGACAGCTGGAAAACCGTTTGACGGTACCAAGCTCAATATTCTGAGTGTGGTGACACCTCAGTTTGATGGACTAATGCTGCGAGCAGACGAGTTTCAGGATCTAACCGGCATCGAAACCGAATGGACGTTTATTCCTTTTGGCTCACTGCAAGAGAAAATTAACGCCGAGGGCATCGCCGCCAACGGTACGTTTGATGTAGTTAACTACCTCGACAGCTGGGGACCACCGAACGCGCACTGGCTGAAGTCAATAGATGATCTAATGGCGCGAGACGGAATCTCAATGGATCGTTACCCATCCGCATTTGCACGGTCTGCTCAGTTTGAAGGTAAAACCCTGGGGTTTCCGCTGCGCGCGCACCCGCAGGTATTGTTCTATCGTAAAGATCTGATTGACACACCTCCCACATCGTGGGAAGACATCGCCGCAATGGGTGCAGACTGGGCTCACGATGATATATCCCCCTTAGCACTGTATTTCAACAACGACGGAAATCGTCAGAACCTGTTTATCTGGCTCAACTTTTTGTGGGGTGCCGGCGAGCAGGTCTTCAATGAAGACGGTAGTGCCGGCTGGACGACTGATGCTGCGATTGCCGCAACAGAAGACTACGTCGAACTGCTAACCAAACACGGTGTGGCCAACCCCAACTCCCTGGCTTTTGTTGAACAGGATGCACGACAATCTTTCATGCAGGGTAAGTCTGCAATGATCCCGGGTTGGTGGTGGTTTTATTCAGGGTTCCAGAATCCAGAAACATCCACACTGACCAAAGAGCAGATTGGGTTTATAGGTA
>CALKXD010000180.1 GCA_938003855.1 uncultured Granulosicoccaceae bacterium
ACTTGCTTGAGAAATGGAATCTGATTGAGTTGCTTCGACAAAACCATCGCGACAAATACAAAGATGACTGCCATCAGTTCACTCTCTTTTGAAAGTTAACGGGACAGCGGTGACAATAAAGTGATTGCAATGCCACCAAGGATAATAAATATAATTCTAAACGCCATATTTCCAATTCACTGGCAGGTCGCTGCTTCCACAGTGCACCACCGGCTTGAAATCGACACTGTTTAGTGCGTATATTTCTGTGGGTGTTATCTACAGCCGGGAGAAGACAGCGGTGGGTGCTCTAGTTGATATTGGTCTGCCTGTACCGCCTGTACAATGTATATCTGAAATAATCATTCGCATTAGTGGCTTCAGGAGAGTAGATCCATCGTATTTTTGCACGGTGAAACAAGTAAAAATACCATCCTGAGGAACCAACCTGTAGATATTGATGGGTTCAAATAGTAACTTAAGCCGTCGCGCAGTTGGTGCTGCCTGATGTCTGGAGTCATGGGTTGCCCGGTTAACCGGGCAGGCTGTTCCATCATTGGTGTGTCCTCCCTGTAAAATCACGGTGATATGTTATTATTGCGTAAAACACGTTGCTCGACACTGCGCGTTTCAGGCCAAAACATACTCCGGATAACTATAATGATCTCCTCTCTGACAATCACGGATGTCGAAGTCACTGATGTGCGGGTGCCAACCTCTGACAACCTGATGGGCTCTGATCCGTTCCACAAAAAGCCGGACTATTCGGCTGTGGTCATTCGGCTGCACACCAATAGCACGGTGCAGGGCCATAGTCTGGTGTTTAACATTGGCGCGGGTAATGACTGGGTCGCCTATGGCGTACGGGACCTGGCGGTACTTGTGGTGGGGCAACAGCTCGATACATTTGTCCAGTCTCCCGCAGCGTTGCATCAGTTAATGGTCGAGCATCATCAGATGCGCTGGTTGGCTGATGGTGTGTTTCGCATGGCCGCTGGCGGTCTGATCAATGCCTTGTGGGATCTTTGGGCGCAGGCTGAGGGAAAACCGATGTGGGCGCTGCTGGCAGATCTGACGCCAGAGCAAGTAGTCGCCTGCGTCGATTGGCGCTACCTGCGCGATGTGCTAACCCCTGAGCAGGCACTGGACATTCTTCATCGCGGGCGCAACGGGATCGAAGCACGCCGTGAGCGGCTGCAACAACACGGGCCCGTTGCTTATTCTACGTCTGGATGGCTGGGTTTGAGCGATGCACAGATCGAGGTTGACATCAAGGCGATGCAGGACAGAGGATTCCAGCATTTCAAAACCAAGGTAGGCGGTAATCTGGACGACGACATCAAACGACTGACATTTCTGCGTGGCGTCATTGGCGATGAAGCCTGTCTGATGACAGACGCCAATCAGATATGGGGTGTGGATGAAGCCATTGAATGGATGCTTCAACTGAGCGCCTTCAAGCCGTTCTGGATTGAAGAACCCACTGCGCGTGATGATGTCCTTGGTTTTATAAAAATACGCCAGGCGCTGAAATCACAGGGTATTGGCGTGGCCGCTGGAGAGCAGGTGCCATCGCCGGTTATATTTAAGCAAATGCTTGCCTCCGGGGCGTTGACGCACTGTCAGATCGATGCAATCCGTATGGGCGGCGTTAACGATGTGATCGCAGTCATTCTGGTTGCGGCAAAGTACGACATACCGGTGTGCCCGCACGGCGGTGGTATTGGTCTGTGCAATATGATCAGGCACTACGCCATCTGGGATCAGCTGGCCGTATCATGTAAGCGGGAAGGGCGTTTTGTCGAGTACCTGAATTTTCTTCAGGACGATGTCTTCGAGGCGCCGGTCACAGTTAGCCAGGGCTGTTACGATACCCCTGTAGAGCCGGGCTGGGGCCTGGCAATGAAACCGTCTTTTATCGAGCAGCACACCTTTCCCGATGGTGCAGTCTGGGTCGACAGGCCCGGCCCGGTGGGTGCTGCCTTTACTGCCTAGGTCGTGAGGGCAGGCCGTCACGTGTACTGTCGAAATGTACCGCTGAGACACTGGTTGTTTCTGCGGTGCACGGTGCCACCGGGTATCAGCGCGAGGGCCTGTCCGCAATAACGGTGCTTCGGTGCAGGTATCTATCTTCGTTATAGTCCTGAATCGCCAGGTGCATGGTTGAGCGATTGTCCCAGATGACCAGATCACCGGGTCGCCAGACGTGGCGGTATATAAACTCTGGCTGTTGTGTATGGGCATAGAGAAAATTAAGCAGTGCAGTACTTTCTGCCGCTTCAAAGCCATCTATATGTGATGTGAATCCGGGGTTGATAAACAAGGCGGGCTGACCGGTCTCCGGGTGGGTTATGACCAGTGGGTGCAGGCAGCTGTTGGTGCCGTCAAAGTCGCTGGTGTTGATGTCTGCTGCGCTATAGCTGCCACTGGTGCTGGCGGCGACTCTGAAGTCGTGCACGGTGTTTAGTGGCGCCAGCATCTTTTGCATGGCAGGTGACAGCGCATTGTAGGCGGCAGTCTGGCTGGCAAACTGGGTGTCGCCACCAACGCCCGGTATTTCGATGGCGTAGAGTAATGATGCCATGGCCGGGCGCTCGCGAAACGATACGTCTGAATGCCAGTAGCTACCGGCACGGGCGCGGCCCAGAGCGTTGCCGTCACTGGATTTTTTGTTCGAAACTCTATAAATGGTCGGGTAACCGGGCATCAGGTAGGGCAGCACGGTATCCTGAAATTGATCGTCTTCACCAAACAACGGGCCAAAGCGGCGACTGAAGTCAGTCTGGCTTTGCGGCGTAAGCTGTTGATTGCGTATCACTGCCAGCCCGCCAGCGTCGTTCCACTGTTGCCGCAGTGCGGTAAATTGATCATCAGAGCATCGGGCAACATCGATGCCGGTCAATTCAATGCCCAGTGCGGGTGACAGTTTTCGGGTACGCATTTACAGGTCCTTATGCCGGATAACAGTGTTAATTTGTCAGATACCACTGCGTCAGTCAACGCGAAACAGATTGACGGTATGCTCGTGTCTACAGAGCATCTGTGCTGGCTAGGTGTTTTCTGACTGTTTAGCAAAAGACCCTGTGGAACCCGGGGCTCCACAGCGATCAGCAGCAGGTGTTAAGGCAAAACCGGAATCCCCGAAATGTTCAGCATGATAGCGCCGGGTTGTGGCTGACCGGCTTGTGGTAGTGGGGGGGGCAGACGGTCCGGGCTTGCTTATCTCACTGCTCAGGCTGCGAGCCAGACTGAATCAACGCCACACTTATTGCACGTTCTCTGTCGGGCGCGTTGCTATCTTTAGTCGCGACTGACGGGTTGATGCCGTGCGCTAGTTATGCGTGTGAATCTCGCATTCATTGTTGTTGTGCCTTTACCTGGTTTACAGGGAGTTTTTGATGACGAACTCACCCGTAGTCCACCGTTGGTCTGGCAATTGTGCGACCTTGTTGATTGTTGTGCTATTCAGTGCCTGCGATTCGGACAGCCCACCGATGGCGACCACCGATGAGGCTGCCACGGACGAAGCCACCGGCAATGACGGCAGCTCAACTGCTGCACTTACCTGTGACGGGATAGCCACCGGGTTTGTGGCCCGTGGTACTGCCAACGCAGAATTACCTGACCCGCAAATAGGTGCTACCTGGGTTGATGATAATGTGATTGTGACATCTAATCAGATTTCTGATTTCCCCTATATCGAAACCTCACCCGGTAATCCCACCGAGAATGATCTTGAGTTCATCACTCCTGCTACGCCCATCATCGCTCATGCGGTCAGTGATATTCCGGCACACGGTGCCATCGGTGTGGCGATAAACGTGATCCCTGTCTTCGGGGCGGGGAGGTACTGGGGGCGATGTATTATCGCTTGCTGGCGGTTTTACGGAATGTGGCGGACACATTGATCCTGGTGGCTATCACTACCACACGCTCAGTGTCATGGTCCGCAGTTCGTATTATCTGTTTATTACTTTGGCTGCTGAGCTGTAAAATATTCTAAAATTGAAAAAAACACTTTACCTCAAGTTAACTTGAGGTATTAAGATGGGGTCCTGTCAATAACACAGGAGACCACCATGTTGCATATTGAGCATATCAACCTTGTTGTGAGCGATGTTCCAGCCATGCTCGCGTTTTATCAGACTGCATTCCCGAACTGGAAAATACGCGATTCCGGTGAGGGTGACTGGCATGGCAAATCCCGCACCTGGCTGCATTTCGGTGACGACTTCAGTTATATCGCCCTAAGCGACAATGGCGAGGGCAGCAATAGGGATCTTGCCGGACACCAGGTCGGTCTGGCTCACTTTTCCTATGTCACCAGCAATGTCGATCGGATCGTTGAGCGCCTGGTCGATGCCGGTTACGAAGTTTCGAATCCCGGGGCACATGGACCGTTTCGGAAAAATGTCTATTTTATAGACCCGGCGGGGTTTGAAGTAGAGTTTGTCGAGTATCTCAGTGATGACCCCGCTGAGCGGAACCATTAAGCTGCGGCGTATTTATTGATCATGCGAATGCCTCCACGGAAACAATCTGTGGTCAAAGCCGGTGCTGCTGCTATCAGGGCAGTGTCGAAGAGAGCGGCACGGTATTCACAACGCACTTTACTCACGGTCTGATATTGCAAAGATACAAACAGGTTCTATTGCAATACCGGATTTGTGGGTTTTTGATCAGGCCGTTGAATTAACGGCACCTACAGACCGGGCTACCCATCCCGTTACACGCGGCCTGCACCTTTGATGTGGCGCGACCGCGCCAGTCCCAGCAGCGAAAGCAGCATTAACGCAAGCAGCAGCGGGTCAATATCAGCCGTGGATGCTGTAGACAGTGTGCAGCCCGCACTACCTGTGCCGGTGCGTACAAAGCGGTCCAGATCTGTTTCAGATCCAGCTTCACCGGTTTCAGGTTCTGTTGTCTCCGGAATGGTTGTTGCCGGCTGAGTCAGTGAAATTTCATAGGCTTGTTCGAGTCTGTCAGCGACACCATTGCCGTCTGCGTCCCGCCCGCCATTGGTGTCAATGTCGTACAGATCGGGAATACCGTCATTGTCAGAGTCGGTCGGTGCGGTGTTGGCAGTACTGCCTGCTTCTATATCGCGGTAGTCGGGTTCGCCGTCCTGATCCGCATCGACGATCTCAATAGGGGTGTCGTTCCAGCCATCGCCATTGGCATCGATAAACCCGTCCAGTCTGCCATCGGAGTTTGCGTCGATAGCGCCTCTATTTTCTATGGTATCCGGCACACCGTCCTGATCGCTGTCGAGGTCGTAGTAGTCGGGTATCGAGTCACCGTCAGTATCCAGTGGATCAGCGGCGAACAGCGCCAGGCTGTCGTCAAGCCCGTCCTGATCCGCATCGATAAATGCATCAACCCGGCCATCGTTGTCCAGATCGACAAAGCCTGCCTCCCGGACATCCGCTATACCATCGTTGTCGGTGTCCAGATCCCGATGGTCAGGAATGCCATCCTGATCGCGATCGAGGCTGATTCGTCTGCCGGCCCGGTCTACACCGACCTGATCAACGGCTTGTACAGTACGGTCTTGTGCGCTCTGTGCGGTGGGCTGTAGTTGACGTATAGATTCCACGGCATCCAGCAACCCGTCGTTATCGCTATCACGATCCCGGTAGTCAGCTATGCCATCACTGTCGGTATCGACCAGGGTGGTTAACGAGCGGTGCAATCGGGTGACGTCGATGTTGTCTGGCAACCCGTTGTCATCGGTGTCCAGCAGCTCAAACTGCTCACCGTTGTCCAGTGCTTCGTGCAGATCAAACATGCCGTCGTTGTCGGAGTCCAGATCGCGGAAGTCTGCGACGCCATCGCCGTCACTGTCGAGTAGTCCTTCCAGTGCATCGGCCAGTGTGTCGCCGTCAGTGTCTGCGTTGTCCGGGTTGTCTCCGGCATCCAGCGGATCGGTCTGATAGGCCAGTTCGTCTGAGTCACTGAAGCCGTCATTGTCGTCATCGGCGTCACCGTTGTTGCCCTGTCCATCCAGGTCGGTATCTATTTGCTCGTTGGCGTTGTTTGGAAATTGATCGCCATTGTCGCCGGTGCCATCGCCATCGGTATCCGCGCTTTCTGTTTCGTCGAGCGGGAATACATCATTGACATCGTCGACGCCGTCATTGTCATCATCTTCGTCCGTGTTATTGCCGAGCGAATCATTGTCGGTATCCAGAGTCTCTGACGGGTCAAGAGGGAAAGCATCCAGAGCATCATCTACTCCATCGTTGTCGTCGTCGGTGTCGGCATTGTCGCCGGTGCCATCCCTGTCAGTGTCGGTATCTTCACCGGCATCGTTGGGGAATGCATCGGCATTATCACCTGTGCCGTCGTTGTCGCTATCTGCTGTCTCGCTCTGGTCAAGCGGAAAGGCGTCGGCGGCGTCGGCGACACCATCGTTGTCATCGTCGGTATCTGCATTGTTGCCGGTGCCGTCAGCGTCGGTGTCAGTGTCCTCATCAGCATCGTTGGGAAAGGCGTCTGCGTTATCGCCAGTGCCATCACCATCGGTATCGCTTTGCTCGCGCGAGTCATAGGGGAAAGCATCGCCGTTATTGCCAGTGCCATCACCATCTGCATCTTCGGTTTCGTTGCCGTCCAGCGGGAAGAAATCGATGCTGTCTTCTACACCATCGTTGTCGTCGTCGGTATCGGCGTTATTGCCGGTGCCGTCGGAGTCAGTGTCGGTATCTTCGGTCGGATCATTTGGAAATGCATCGCCGTTATCGCCAACGCCGTCACCGTCGGTGTCGGTGTTTTCCGTGGCATCGTTCGGGAAGTCATCAGCGTTGTCGCCGGTGCCATCGCTGTCTGTGTCAGTATCTTCAGACGGGTCGTAGGGAAACGCGTCAGCGGTGTCGCCGGTGCCGTCGCCATCGGTGTCAGAATTCTCGTTGGGCTCGTTGGGAAATGCGTCAGTGTTGTCGCCGATACCGTCACCGTCGGTATCGGTGGTCTCGCTGTCATCCAGCGGAAATGCATCGTTGGCGTCGTTGACTCCATCGTTGTCATCGTCGGTGTCTGTATTGTTGCCCAGGCCATCAGAGTCGGTGTCGGTATCTTCTGTGCCATCGTTTGGAAAGGCATCAGCGTTATCACCGGTGCCATCGTTGTCTGTATCCGACTGTTCGGTGGCATCGTTGGGAAATGCATCGCCATTGTCACCAGTGCCATCGCCGTCGGTGTCTATAGTTTCGTTGCCATCCAGCGGAAAAATATCGACGGTGTCGTTCACGCCATCGTTATCATCATCGGTATCGGCGTTATTGCCGGTGCCGTCAGCGTCGGTGTCGGTGTCTTCGCTGGCATCGTTTGGAAACGCATCGGCATTATCGCCAGTGCCATCATTGTCCGTATCGAGTTGCTCACTGGCATCGTAGGGAAAAGCGTCACTGTTGTCTCCGGTGCCATCGCTGTCCGTATCGGTTGTCTCGTTGCCGTCAAGCGGGAATGCATCGGAGGCATCGTCAACACCGTCGTTATCATCATCGGTGTCAGCGTTATCGCCAGTGCCGTCCAGGTCCGTATCGATGTTCTCAGTGGCGTCGTTGGGGAATGCATCAGAGTTATCACCAAAGCCATCGTTGTCGCTGTCGAATTGCTCAGTGGCATCGTTGGGGAAGGCGTCAGCGTTATCACCGGTGCCATCGTTGTCCGTGTCGGTGGTCTCGGTGCCGTCGAGCGGAAAGGCATCGGCGGTATCGTCCACACCGTCGTTGTCATCATCGGTATCGGCATTGTTGCCGGTGCCGTCAGCGTCGGTGTCGGTGTTTTCAGTGGCGTCGTTCGGGAACGCATCCGAGTTATCGCCAAAGCCGTCGTTGTCGGTATCGAACTGCTCAGTGGCATCGTTAGGAAACGCGTCACTGTTATCGCCAGTGCCATCGCTGTCCGTGTCAGTTGTCTCGGTGCCGTCGAGCGGGAAGGCGTCGGCGGTATCATCCACACCGTCGTTGTCATCATCGGTATCGGCGTTGTTGCCGGTGCCGTCAGCGTCGGTGTCGGTGTTTTCAGTGGCGTCGTTCGGGAACGCATCCGAGTTGTCGCCAAAGCCGTCGTTGTCGGTGTCGAACTGCTCAGTGGCATCGTTAGGAAACGCGTCACTGTTGTCACCGGTGCCATCACTGTCGGTGTCTGTGGTTTCAGTGTCGTCGAGCGGGAAGGCGTCGCCAGTGTCGTTTACGCCGTCATTGTCGTCATCTGCATCGGCATTGTCGCCGGTGCCGTCGCTGTCTGTGTCTATCGATTCTGTGTCGTCCAGCGGAAAGGCATCGGTGCTGTCCGGAACCTGGTCGTTATCGTCATCGAGGTCGGTGTTGTTACCCACGCCATCGCCATCAGTATCGGTGGTTTCTGTCGGGTCGTTGGGAAAGTCGTCAGCGCTGTCCAGCGTGCCATCGCTGTCTGTGTCGGGTGCAATATTAAGCATGCCCGCGGTATTGCCGGCCCCTGACAACACATATTGACTGTCGTTTGTCAGCGTCGCTTTTAACGTGTACTCACCGTTGCCGAGCGAGGCGGTCTGATAGCCCGCAGTCACATCGATGTTACTGGCGTCGAATACCTGAGTGGTCACGGTGCCGGTCGGTGTGCCACCGGTAAACACGGGCGTGGGCAGTGCCGGATAACTGGCTGGTGGAATGATGTTGATATCAGTCAGAGAGTAGGTGAGGGCAGTCTGGCTGGTGACGGTATAGGATGTAGCGTTGTAGGGGGCCAGTGTATAGTCTGCCGCACCATTGCCTTCAAAATACAATCCGCCGATATAGGATACGTTGTATGTGCCCGGTGGCGTCTGATCATCAATTGTATAGCGTGGGGTTCCGGTGATACGATCAATCTGGTTCAGACTGGATACATCTAACGCTGTGCCGGCAGAATCGACCAGCTCGAATTCCAGTTGCGGCGAGCCGGCGGCACCTGACGTCAGTGTTTCTTTGACGTAAATGGCAATCGGTGGTGCTGCAAGGCGCTTAAGTTGGGGTAAGTCGTCAATACTCCACTGCACGTCGCTGAAGCCACCTGGCAGCACGGTACCGGATTGCGTCGCTGCGGGGAAATTATTGCCGGTATAGATGTTGGTGCCGGAGAAATTCCCGTCCTGTGCCTGGGTAGTATATAAGCGACTGTAGCTGGCACCGCTCACCCCATAGCCGAGCAGACCGCCGAACGATACGTCATCAGAGACTGCCGTGCCAGTGGCATAAGAGTCGGTAACGCTGGCGCTGGTGTTAAATACCACACCGATCAGGCCGCCGGTGCCGTAATAGCCACCGTGGTAGGCAGAGCCTGATACCACGGTACCGGTAGCATAACTCTGACTGATGCTGGTGGTAACGACCCCCGAGCTGTCAATGCTGTGCGATCCGGTCCCGGTTTCCTGTATCCCGGTGTTACCCAGCAGTCCACCTATCGCAAGTGCATCCGAGTAAGCCCCCTGGGCTGATACGTTTGCTGTGCTATAGCTTCGATGCAGGTTTAGTGTACCGCTGTTCTGGTGTCCTATCAGGCCGCCGGCAAAATACGCCGTTTGCTCAGAGCCGGTGTTGGCAGCAAGATAGCCTGTGGACCAGCTGCCTTCTATATGGGTAATGTCACCGGACGAGCCACCTTCGACCAAACCTGCGAGCGCTCCGGCAAATACTTTGTCTTCGGTTCTGGAATCAGCATTGGTCTGGATCGTTGCGTTTACGATGCCCAGATTGCGAACATCGGCGTTGGACAGTGATGAGAAAAATCCAAAATTGCCGCCATCAGTGTCTTTGATCGTCAAGCCGTCTATGTGGTTTCCCAATCCATTGAAAGTTCCGGAAAAGGGTGACGTGTAAAACGCCTCGTTGAAAGGCGCTAAAAGTCTGCGGGATTCACCGAGTGCTACAAAGGTACCATCGATCATGGGAATATCGCGCAGTTCCTGGGTGGTATCGAACCCGTTGATGATGTCGTAGGTGTTGTTTTCAATGAGCAATACAGGGCTCTGACCGGACAGTGTGATGCGGGAGTCGGTGAAGCGGTCAAGTATCAGATCGGTGCTGGCATCGGCGGCGGTGGTAGCGTCACTATTACCGGGGAAAATCCGCAGACCGGCGTTATCGCCGCTGGCAGAGATGTTGTCCAGCAGAATAATATCGCCACTGCTTTTCAGGGTAAGCTGGTAGTCGGTGCTCCACGTAATGGGGGCTTCCAGGTAGATTGTGCCAACACCTGCTGTTCGGGCGGCGGTGTCATCCAGGCTGCTGGTGCCAGCCAGATCAATGAGTACATCGCCGGTTGCGAGTGCGCTTTCTATAGAGGCGGCAAGGGTTGAATCAATAATGATATCGTCGAAAGCAAACCGTGTAGCGTCCAGTGGAAAAGCATCTGAGGCATCACTGACACCGTCGTTGTCGTCGTCGTTATCGGCATTGTTGCCGATACCATCGCCGTCTGTATCCAGTTGCTCTGAGGCATCATTGGGAAACTCGTCTGCGTTGTCGCCGGTGCCGTCTCCATCTGAATCAGCTGATTCAGTACTGTCAAGTGGAAAAAGATCCGAGGCGTCGTCTATGCCGTCGTTGTCGTCATCGGTATCAGCGTTGTTTCCGATGGTATCGCCATCTGTGTCGGTGGTTTCGGTATCGTCGAGTGGAAAAAAATCAACGTCATCAGTAGTGCCGTCGTTGTCGTCATCGTTGTCAGTTTCATCAGGGATGCCATCTGCATCGGTATCCGTCGTAGGATCAGGAACCAATGTCGCGCCGCCACCCAGCAGCATAGTGAAGTCGTCGATATACTCCATTCTGGAGCCGGCACTGGAAAAATACACATGGATCTTGTCTGCGGTGGCTATATCACTGTTTACCACCCCCTGTATCGATTGGCTGGTAAACACGCTGCCCAGATTCCCGTTGGCATCCGAGTTGATGATGTCCATTTCAAGATCGTAGGTGTTCGCAGACACCGCTCGCAGGGTGAGAACAAATTTGTACCAGTTGCCCAGGGTGAGGTCGCCGCTGGTGCTGTACCAGCTAAGGTTGGTGGTGGTCGAATTCGAGTGAAAAGACCCGCCACCACCATGAAAGGTGGCACCGATTCCGATTGGCGGGCGACCAGGAAACACCGATTCATTGCTGCTGCTGACAGCGAGGCCCAGGCCGCCGTAGCCGTTGTTGAATTTTATTTTGAAATAAGCGGACAGTGTGTACTCATCGCCAACCCCATTGACGCTGTAACCGGCTTTTGTGGTCCATAAGTCCTGGGCGTTGGACGGTACCGTAATGCTGCCGGTACTGCTTATTCCAGAGCCTGTATTCTCAGTAAAAACGGGCGATGAATCCGGGTTGAAAAGCTCTGTAAGGTTACCTGCCTCGTTAAACTGTTCTTTTACAAATACTGCGGCCACGGCGGGCTGTAAAAACATAACGATCAGCAGTGTGAAGAAAACCGTACACAAAGCGACAGGCGTTCTTTTGCCCGGGAGCACATCATCCATGATGCAATGCATTGCTATTCCTGTTTATGTGAACCACTATCACTCAGTCGGCAGTAGGATGACTTGTCTTTAGTTGGCTGTGGATCGGTCCGGTACCGGTCTGTGTTAGCGGGTGAGATTGCTCCGGGTGTTGGCAGTAGGTTGTTGATAAAAATGGGATTTGGTTGATTTTCCCTGCATGGGGTATTGGCAGAATTCTTGTCGCGAAAGGGAGCTTACAAGGTCTGGAGGCCGGTGTTTAATGCGGGGATTCCCGGTGAGCGCGAAAATATAGAGAGTCTCGCGGTGCCGGTGCGGGAGAAACGGCAGAGCCTGATTGACTGTTTTACAGGTGACAAATAACGGGATTGACTAGTGCCAGCCAGATCAACAAGCCTGCAATGACGATTCTATTGCTGCCCAGTCTTTTTTTGCGACTACCTCGCAGAGCGAGTGAATATTTTCAAGCCAGGCAAATACAGAGATAAACGGTTCGTTATAAACGCGTGTGGCATGCTGTTCATTAGAGGCGTTCCATATGATCGATCCGGCCGGGTAGTCCTGCCAGTCGTCACCGTGAAAGCGCCAGCCGGATCGGTCTGACAGATTAATGTAGAGTTCGGGTGCTGCGTGGCGGTGGTCGCGATACAAAGTGCGTGGGCCGAGCATAAACAACCCCAGGGTAAAGTCCTCCTGTTGAAAGCCGCAGGCATCCGGGCCGATCAGTAAACTATGCAGATTGCAGTTGCGGTAGCCATTACCCGGATCTGCATCCTCTTTGTAATAGAGGCCATCGTCTTCGCGCCAGACTAAGTGCTTGCGTGCTGTGCTCAATGTGTTGGCAATCTCACTTAGGGGTGTTGCTGTGATGCCGGAGATTGCTTTGCCCAGTATTGCGTCGTGTCTGGTCCCCTGAGGCGGTTTATCAGCCACATTGCGTAGTTCCAGATCCATCTGATCCAGCTTGCTTAATAATGCCTCTACCCCCGGGCCTTGTGCGCGCTGGTGTTTCAGGTAGTTGATGATCGAGTGGGTTAGATTGTAGATTGCCTGTTGTCGGGGGGGCATTGTGATTTGGCGAGCGGCGTTAGAAGCGCTTATTTTAGGGTGGCATTGTACGCAATGACAATAAAATTAGAGGGGACGGGATTATATTCATCATTGACGGGCTGGTAAGCCTGATCGACTCATGTCTACTTTTGAATCTATCGCGCTTGTGAATCTGCCCAGGGGTTGATGGCAACCGGCACCGCCGAACCTGCACCTTCATGTCGGTTACTTTGCTTTCAATTTGCCCCCGCCAATGAGTGACCACTTGCCTTGTTACCCGATAGCATAGGTCAGGGTATACTGTGTGCCACCCGTGTAAGCCTGAAGTCCCAACGTCATGAACTTCCATTTGTCCCTTGCGCCGTCAGGTGCGCTGTTGTTGCGTCCTGATCCGGACGCAACAATTGATGGCCGGGCACTATCGGCGTTTCAGTCAACGCTAAAGGGGCAGGGAGAGTCGGCAGCTTTGTTCAGTCTGGCGATTCAGTCCGACACCGACCCGCGGGCGACTGTCAGCAGTTTCTGGCGAGGATTCAGTGCACGCTGGCTTCGTGAGCGTTGCTTGCTTGATGCCGGAACAGCCGATAAAAAAGCGCTTGATGCGCTCACCGCAAAGCAAGCGCAGTCATTGATTGACAGTGCCCCGCTGATGGAAGGCGGGGAGTATCTGTCACCAGAACTGCTGCAGACCAAGTGGCGGCAACTGGATGCTTGGCTTCTGCAGCAACTGAATTCTGCCAGCACAACGTTTGCAGATTTTATGCAGTCACACGCACCTGATTGGCATGTCGGCGGTACGCTCTATTTTCATCTGGCTGAAAACCGCACCGATACCGATCGGCCATTCGCGTTTATCGCGACCTGGCAACCACGCCAGAGCGGAGGCAATCAAAAACACATTCCTCTGGCCAGGGCACTGGAGCACTACTCGGGGACTCGGCAAAAAAGGCAGCTACGCGATCTACTGGAACCTGTACAACTGGCCGCACAATCCAGTGAGCTTATCGCCGAACTGATCGGGAGCGGCGCAATTTATCGAGCGCAAGCCTGGAGCGCGCATCAGGCCTGGCAGTTTCTGCGTGAAGTTCCGTTACTGCAGAACTGTGGTGTGATAGTGCGATTGCCTGACTGGTGGGCTAGGCGCTCCCGACCGCAGGTGAGTACCACTGTCAGCGCCGGCAAGTCCATTGGTGCCGAACAACTACTGCGCTTTAACATCAACACGGTACTGGATGGTGAAAAACTCAGTGCCGCAGAATGGAAGCAGTTGATGAACGCAGACACCGGTCTGGTTTATCTGAAAGGCAAATGGGTAGAGGTTGATCAGGAAAAGCTCAACGAAGCCATGCAGCAAATGCAGTCACTGGCAAGCCTCGCACAGACTGATGGACTGACCTTTGCGCAGGGCATGCGTCTGCTGGCTGGTGCGTCGCACGACCTGACCGGAGACGACACACATGCACAGACCGAGGCCTGGCGTTTTGTTGAGGCAGCACCGGCACTGGCTAAAACCCTGGCCCGAATGCGTGATCCGGAGCAACTCACGACCCGCCTGCCGGCCAACGCGCTTAAAGCTACATTGCGGCCCTACCAGATGACCGGCGCGCGGTGGCTGTGGCATTTAAACCAGTTGGGGCTGGGGGCTTGTCTGGCAGATGATATGGGGCTGGGCAAAACAATTCAGGTGATCACTTTGTTGCTGTTGATTCGCAGGAAACACGCTGGCAAGCCCAGTCTGTTGGTTCTGCCCACTTCGCTGCTGGGTAACTGGAAATCAGAGCTTGAGCAATTTGCCCCGACGCTTAACTGCTGCTTTGTACACAAGGCGATGACCGACAAAAAAACGCTGACCGACTGGACCGGCAATGGCCTGCCTGCAAAGACAGATCTGGTGCTGACCAGCTATGGCACACTGCCGCGTCAGGACTGGTTGCAGCAACAGCAATGGCACACGGTGATACTGGACGAAGCGCAGGCGATCAAAAACGCCGGAACCCGTCAGTCCAAAGCGGTGAAAAAATTAACCGCACAAGCCCGCGTTGCACTGACCGGCACCCCGATCGAAAATCGCTTGTCCGATCTCTGGTCGCTGTTTGATTTTATCAATCCCGGGTTGCTGGGTAGCTTCAAGCAGTTCGGAAATTTTGTTAAAGCACTCGATAACCGCGAAACCGAAAAATACACCCCGCTGCGAAACCTGGTACAACCCTATGTGCTCAGACGCCTGAAAACAGACAAGCGGGTGATCACTGATCTGCCCGATAAATGCGAGGTCGCCACCTGGTGCGGGCTGAGTAAAAAGCAGGCGGCGCACTATCAGCGTGTGGTCGATGAGCTGCGCGAATCGCTGGAGTCCAGCGATGGTATTAAACGTCGCGGTATTGTGCTGGCGACGATGACGCGGTTCAAACAGATCTGCAATCATCCGTCACACCTGACGGGCGACGGCGACTATTTACCGGAAGACAGCGGCAAGCTGCAACGACTTGCCACACTGTGCGAAGAAATCAGTCAGCGACAGGAAAAACTACTGGTGTTTACCCAGTTTCGCGAAATGTGCAAACCGCTGGCTGACTTTCTGGCCGAGCGCTTCGGGCAGCCGGGCCTGGTGCTGCATGGCGGCACCGCTGCAAAGAAGCGTCAGTCGCTGGTGGCTGATTTTCAGCGCGATGACGGTCCGCCTTTCTTTGTGTTATCGCTGAAAGCCGGTGGCACAGGGTTAAACCTGACGGCGGCATCGCATGTTGTCCACTTTGATCGCTGGTGGAATCCGGCGGTCGAAAACCAGGCCACGGATCGGGCGTTTAGAATTGGCCAGAAGCGCAACGTAATGGTGCACAAATTTGTCTGCCGCGGCACCATCGAAGAAAAAGTCGATGCACTGTTGCAGGAAAAATCAGCGCTGGCAACGCAGATGCTTGAAGGCGGCAACGAAACCCGCCTGACAGAGTTGACTGACAGTGAACTGATAGAACTGGTCAGCCTCGATCTGGCCAGAGCACAAACCGAGCTGGGTCAATAGCAATGGCAGGATTCTCAGATAGGTGGCCTGCGTATGTTTCAGTGGCCGAACGCCGTCGCGCCGCTGAAGCGTTTGCTAAAGCAGAAGCCGGAAAAGGCCGTGTACTATTACCCGTGAGCATCGAGGGCCGTGCCATAGCCACCACGTTCTGGGGCAAGGCCTGGTGCGAGCATCTGGAAAAATTCAGTGACTACGCCAACCGTTTGCCACGCGGTCGCACTTATGCACGCAACGGCTCAGTGATTCATCTGGAGATAGACACCGGTAAAATCACTGCGATGGTTTACGGCAGTGATACCTACCATATCAATATTGCGATAGCGCCACTGCCTGCCGACAAATGGGACGCGCTTAAAGCCGAGTGTGTCGGGGGTGTCGACTCGGCACTGGAGCTGTTGCAAGGCAAGTTGTCCAGCAGTATCATGCAAACGGTATGTGACAGAGATAATGGCTTGTTTCCTGCGCCTGCGGAAATCGGGCTAGACTGCAACTGCCCCGACTGGGCGGACCTGTGCAAGCACCTGGCTGCTGTACTCTATGGCGTTGGTGCAAGGCTCGACCAATCGCCTGAGTTGTTGTTTCAGCTGCGTGGTGTTGACTACCGGGAGCTGATCGGTGCCGAACTCGCTATCGATACCACCGCAAGCGGCACCGAGCTCACTGGCGATTTGTCCGGGATATTCGGTATCGATATAGACACCACCGCTGACCTTGATAGCATCGACAGTGGCTTTATAGAAAACTCTGCGACAGCGAAAGGCAAGCGCATTGCCAGTAAAGCCCGCAGGAAAGTTCAGGCCCGAAAAGCCAAACCGAAACCGATTTCTGACGCTGCTAGCAGTATAAATATCAGTCGCGGGATAAGAGCCTCCCACATTGTAAAGCTGCGCAAGCAGCATCAACTCACGCAACAGGATCTGGCCGGACTGACCGGTAAATCAGTTGCCACTATATGCCGCTGGGAAGAGCGCACCGGTGTGCTGAAGCTTCAGGCTGCCAGTCAGCGGGTGTTGCGAGCGGTATTTCAGAAGACGCCACAACAAATTGACAGGGCCATGAAGCGTAAACGCCAATGAAATCTATTGCCGGAAAACCGAGACAACCGCTAGCCGATAAAATCCTGAAGCGAATGCAGAAGGAAATAAACAGAGATATTATTGATCTGTCTGCTGTACGGGCGGGTCGCAAGCACGCCTCCGATCTGCAGCAGACCATCGCAACCGAGGGGGATCTGGCAATACTGCCAGCTGCACACGCGGCCTATACCTGGGTGCAGAACCAACTGTCAATCATGGCCGGGCAGCTCCTTGCCTTTGACATGCTGCACCGTCACCGGGATATTATGGAGAGGTCAGAGGAGCTCTATGTACCTGAAGGGCCGCCTGTTAGTCCACTGACAAGGTCGTACCATAGTTGCTGGGCAGTGCATGATGTGGGTGTTGGTTTGAACCGTGAAACACTCGGCACGATAGCAATAGCAATCAACCGGAAGTTCGGTGCCCATAGTACCTTTATAGAGCTGGCTGGCAAAATCACGGAGTCCCGTTATAGCGTTTATCAGATAATCGGTTCGGCCGATGCATTGATCACAATGAAAGATCTGTTCAGCGGGCGGGAATTCAGCGCACGTAACGCATCGGGATACGACGGCAAGGCAGGAGAAGTCTGGTACACCAGGGTATTGGCTCCCAACTTACTGGAGCCAGACGTACACGTAGTCTTCAATACGCCTTATATTATGTACCAGACTTCAGCAGAAGGGTGGCAGCGGTACTTTGAGCGCGTGACAGCAGGCGCATCAACTAACAAGCGTGAGAATCACTTTCATCAGCACATGAAGTACGGGCCGGAGCCATACTATTGGCCGGAGTACATCTTTCAATCATACGTCAACCACACCGAAGGCTGTATTCGCGCGAAGGGTTTGCCGGACATACCGGAAAGCCTTCCTCACCATGAGAAATACCAAAGATCACGTGACTGGTAGGGTGTCTGTAGGTGTGGTGAGTCTGGCAGGTTCTTGCTTTTCTCTGAATTCCAGGGGGCTTGCCGGGTTCTGGTGTCTGCTATTACTGCGCGCTTGGCGGGGGATCTGGAGAGATGGTGCTGTTTGTGGTTCCGTGAGTCTGGCGGGGTGGTGGGGGTTGCGACGTGTAGCGTGGCCTTGCTGACGCTGCGGGTTTCCAGGGTGTTGGTGGGAGTTGGGTTCTGGTGCCTGGTGCCACTGCGCACTTGGCGGGGGATCTGGAGAGGTGGTGCTGTTTGAGGTTCCGTGAGTCTGGCAGGGTGGTGGGGGTTGCGACGTGTGGAGTGGCCTTGCTGGCGCTGCGGGGTTCCAAGGTGTTGTTGGGGGTTCGGTTGGTTGCCGAAATTCACCGGTACTACCTATCTATCCGGTAGTGGAGGGATACCACATGCAACGCAAAGGCATTCGTAGAGCAGGAAATCGTCTGTGCCGTTGTTGGATGACGTTGCGATTCACGCTGCTCAGGAGTCTTTGCAAGGCTATATTCTGCATTGCCAGTTTGCCACTTGTTTGACTGCCATTGCTCGCGTCTATGCATGATGTCTATTGGTTGGTGAATCTAGTCGCCGCACCAGGTGGCTCTGGTTTAGTGGGTGCAGAGAGCGCTGCACCGGCTGTTTCGGATAATATCGGGATTTGCGGCATTGTGAATTGTTCGTCGGGTATGGCAGGCCCGATACTTGCCATGGGTAGCATCACACGCTTAGCAGCCGTGTTCCAATGTGTTGCTGAGTTCGTCTATATCATTAGGCCTGTTTAGTGATAATTATTAATCGGGATTTTTATTGTTTTGGTGACATGTCTACCTATCGGGGTGGGGCGATCACTCATAATGGCAATGGTTGCGGTTTATCTCCAAAATAGAGGCTAACATCTCTATTTGTAGTTTATAAACTTGATGTGGCGGATGCTCCGAATGGAAACGGGAAAAAAGAGCGCGCTTCTGTGGAATAAGTGATTTTAATCAAGTTAT
>CALKXD010000181.1 GCA_938003855.1 uncultured Granulosicoccaceae bacterium
TACAGTACATCAACCTTTATTAACCAGTTAACATCGCGCATATAGACGTGATTGTCTTCGACCACCAGGTCTCTGCCTTCAACCAGCTCTGCGCCTATTTCCTGTGCAAGAAAGGCGTGCTCAAAATAAGCGGAGTTATACACGCCCGGGGTCAATACACAGAGCGTCGGGTTTTTTACCGGGCTCAGTGAAGCCAGCATTCTGCGCAAATTGCTGGTGTAGTTGTCTACGGGGAGCACCCGGCAGCGGCTGAACAACTCGGGGAGTGTGCGTTTCATGATCTCGCGATTTTCGATCATGTACGAGACACCGGAGGGGACCCGGAGGTTGTCTTCGAGTACATACATCCGACCATCGCTGTCACGCACCAGATCACTGCCACATATGTGAGCCCATACGTTGTGCGGTGGCTTCATGCCGATGCATTCGGGACGGAAGTTGGCTGATGAATCAATGAGCTCGCGGGGAACTATGCCGTCGGCGAGGATGTTCTGATCGTTGTAGAGATCGTGAATAAAGCAGTTCAGGGCGCGAATGCGCTGCTGTAAGCCGTTTTCAATGTCGCGCCATTCGTCGGCATCAATAACACGCGGAACAATATCGAACGGCCACTCTCTGTCAATGTTGCCTTTGTCTGAATAAACCGTAAACGTAATTCCCATTTGCCGAATAGCCAGCTCGGCTGCCTGTCGTCGTTCGGAAAGTGCCCGGTCATCCAGTGTATCGAGCCATGCCGTTAGCTCGGCTGCGGCGACTCTCGGCTTTCCATTTTTATTCAATAACTCGTCGTGACAGGGGCTGTTGTAGTTGTGCCATCGACTTTGCGGCATAGGCTTAATTATTCTCTACCAGTATGGGTGGCGCTTCAGTACGATTCACATCGACCTCCACGGTTAACCTGTGTGCACCTCCACCATAAACTACTCCTTTAATCGGTACAACATCTGCGTAGTCGCGACCCCAGGCCGTTGTAATATACTGGGCATCGGGCTGCTTGTTGTTGGTTGGATCAAAATCATGCCAGCCGTTGTTTGCAGAGTACACGGCATACCAGGCGTGCGATGCATCGGCGCCTTGCAGTTTTTTTTCTCCGGGGGGCGGTAGTGTTTCCAGGTAGCCGCTTACATAGCGCACAGGAACATTCTGCCGGCGCAATACAGCGATGGCCAGATGTGCGAAGTCCTGACAAACGCCTTTGCGCGCAGCGATAATATCCGTGAGTGGCGTCACCAGTGTTGAAAATCCTGACTCATACGTAAACGTCGTGTAGATGTGGTTCATCAACATCGTCGCGTATTCCAGTACGGGTGTTTCACCAATCGGCAGTTCGGCAATTATCGGATCAACCGAGTAGTCCATGGGAATCGACGGCGATGACAGCAGGCAGTCTCTTGCCATCAGTGCGTCCTGATCATGTAAATCCTTTAATAGACTTACGTTGGTGTCAACCGGTGCTGAGGCCGGCAGGCGTGCAGGTGTATCCAGGGTGTCGACCAGTGAAGTGACGATAATATCGCATTCTTTATGGGCGCTATTAAGATTGAACGTCGCTAGAGAATTGCCGTATTGATCGACGCGTCGATCAATTGAGTTAGGTGCAGGTGTCACAACAACTGCCGCCTGCAGGCAGCGTTGTGTTGTTGTATCTCTCGGGATCAGGCAGATCTGGTTTAGCGACTGGCTGGCTGCAACGCTATAGCGGTAATGCGTTCGATGTCGGACCGACAGCTTCAATGACTGACTCCCGACTCGTCGTTGTCCACTGCGGTGAGTAGTCCGGTTGGTGGAACACGGAAATGACCCAGTTCCTGCCTTTTTTCGGTATGGGTGAAATACTGCCCGGTGACGGCATCAGCCATTGAGGCGGGAAGTTGCTGCAATACTTTTAGAAATTTGTGCAGGTTTTGCCTGGCATCGCGGTCCTGGTTCAGTAGTGTTTCCGGGTCAGCCAGTCGCACCCGGCTCAGACCGGCAACCGCCAGCCTGCTGATCGGGTCCAGGTTACCTGCGGTGCGTCTGCCGGGCAGGGCGTCTATGAGTTCGTGAATGCATTTAAACTGGTAGGCCAGTGACCGCGGATTGATTTCGTCCAGAAGCAACAGTTGCAGCACCAGCCGGTTATCCAGTCCACTGCGGTAGCGGCTGCGGTAAGTCATGACGCTGTCGAATAATCGCAGCAATGATTCCAGAACCCGAGGGTTGTTCTGGTCCACTGCCATCGCGGTATTGACGGTCACCGAAATTTGATGTGCCCGTTCAATGCGCCTGCCCAGCATGGTAAATAACCAGTCTTCGCTATGGGTGACATTCTCGTGCTCGAGGCCTGTGCTGGCAGAGGTGACCAGCTGTAGTTCGTCGAGTATTTCAAGAGTCTGGTTCAGTGCGATGGCATCGGAGCATAAGTCTGGATTCAGCTGCAGACTTCCAAGTGCAGACTGAAGGTCACTCAGACGCGTGAATACACGCAACTGATCGGCGGACAGTCTGTCGCTGATGGCGCTTGCATTGAGCTGCCATTGCTGCAGTGAATTTGATAATGAGCCAATCCGGCTGCTGTCTTGAAGCAGTGAGATCAGCTCGCGGTCAGGTTGGGTCAGCCTTTTTTTTCCACCTCGTCCCAGGAAGCCGGGTGGTGTGCCGGTGGCCGCTGTCAGTGATTTCAGCAGGCAGCCCATTGCCGGCGAGCTGAGGCTTGCCTGCAATGGCCTGTTGTCATCAACAAGGAGCTGCAGTATGCAGCGCAGCAGCCGCAGCGTACTCTCCAGTCTTTCCGAATTGCGTCCCAGCCAGAATACGCTTTCGGCGATGCGACTCGGTAGATCATCATCTGTTTGCCCGTAATTGGCCGCGTCCAGATGTGCGCTGAGCAGAGTGTCTTCAAGGATGGGTTCGTTTGACAATACCCAGACATCTTTACTGCCGGGCTGACCTTCAGCAGCAGGTGTTCCTGCGTCGGAGATATTGTCGGGCAGGCAGAGCCCGCCGGGCATGGATTCGAAACTACTGCCGTTACTCACAAGGAATGTTCGTATGGTGATTTGCTTCTGCACGAACTCGGTATTTTGCAGCCCCGGTGCCACCGAGCGGTCGGTGCGCTCCTGCGCCACATAGCAGTGAGGAGTCAGGTTGATCTTTTCATGCAGCTGTGTTTTTTCGGATTCTGACAGCAGTTGCGGGTCGAGCAGCTGACTGTGTGAGCCTGTGTGTTTAAAAAGCAGTTCATCAGCACGTGAAAATACCTGTTCTTTTTGCACGGCATCACCGAGCCAGTATGTCGCCGGGGACTGTAAAAGCAGGGGCTCACCAAGCAGTGATTGGCAGATTTGTGGCAGCACGGAGTTCAAGGCCGGATTGTCGAGCACGCCGGTGCCGATTGGATTGAGCACGCGTACTCCTCCGCGTCTCGCTGCCTCAACGATACCGGGAACGCCCTGGCTGCTTTTGTTGCCAATCGTCAGCGGGTCAATTTCTGTATCGTCCAGAAGTCTGACGATAACATCAATGGCTTGCAGTCCGGTGATGGTTTTGATGTACACGCGGCTGTCCCGAACGGTCAGATCAGCCGTTTCAACCAGCGGATAGCCCAGGTATTTTGCCAGCCAGGCAAACTCGAAATAATGGGGGTGGCTGGGCGGATAGCTCAATAATACACAGCGGGCCGGTTGTGTATCATTGCCCTGAATGAACCGTTGCAGGTGACGGAAATAGGTAACAATACGCCGCACCCGGTACTGCTTAAAGATGCGTGGCAAAACACGGGACAACACCAGCCGGTTCTCGAGTGCATAGCCTAGCCCCGCCGGGTACTGACAGATATCATTGACGACCAGCCACTCGCCGGCCGGTGACCGGCTGATGTCACATGTGACCATTGGCAGCAGATTGGTGTTGGGTTCGCCAGATTCCGAGCTCACCAGATCGCGTAAGTACCCATGATGCGAGTACAGCATGGGGGACGGCAGCGTGCCTTCCTTCAGCAGACGTTGCTCACCGTAGATATCCTGGTACAGCGCTTGTTTCAGACGGGCGCGTTGAGTCAGCCCTTGGGTGAGGGTGTCCCACGAGGATCGATCGAACAGCATGGGCACGAGATCGAGAGTCCAGGGGCGTCCACTGTCAGTGATGCTGTTGTCATTGTGATAGGCCAGTCCATTGGCGCGCATTTGCCGAATGATATCCCGCTCCCGACGCGCCCGCTGATCAGTGTCCAGGCCGTTAATGTAGGCGAGCAGAGATTCCCAGCCCGGAAGCATGGTGCCATCCGGTTGCAGGGTCTCATCGTAACGGAAGGCAGCGTTGTGTTGCTGCAGAACACGGGGCATCGCGGGTATTTCTCGGTGGGGTGACTAATGTAGTAGTACTCAGGATAGCAATTTAACTGCGTGTTGTCTTTGCGGCCCGGAGTCACGCATTGGTGATGTGTCTGTATCACTTATGACTCTGCACGTGTTTGAGTCACCGGTGTTCTGCAGGTAATTAATGTCAGGTAGTAGCAGTCTCGATAGCTGCTCTGTGCGTTGCAGGGGCAGCGGTTCCTCCCTGGTGACACGGTGTCACTGAATGCGCTGGAAATCCTGTGAGGGCCATGCGTTGCTTGTCATTGCTTAGTGTGTTTGTTCTCAAGAGTGTGAATCAACGTTAGCAGGTGTTAAGAGTTATGCGGACGGCGCAGGCGAATGCTTTCCTGACTGCGCGCTATACAGGTTGGTGCTGCCGGGTGTGCCTGGACCAAAAGCACGGTACGGCTGCGGAGCTCCGTTGGCTGAACCTGCCCCGCGAGCGCATAAATAGAAGTGAGTATTGTCTTTAGCTGGCAGGCCCGCTGGTTGTGCAGTCAGAGGTGTAAACCTGACTGGCTTCTGTGGTGCACACGGTCGACCCGCGAACGGTTGAGCAGGGCGCCGGCGGCGCTCAATGAGAGGTCCGGTAAGGTATTCGCCCTTGAGCTTATGGTGCCGGAACATTTCTTCATAAAAAAACAGGCGGCCTGTTTCGCGAATGGCTGCACTGATAAGTCGAGCGATCGATCAACCAGGTGGTGCGCCTGCAGGATGCCTGATTGGTTTCTCAGGCTCAACTGTAGTTTGCGCGACAAAAACTGAGCGCATAGATTAACTCCCGAAGGTTGATGTTTGTCGAATTTCACGCGTTTTAACGGATTTTTTGGTGTAGCTTTTCTAACGCTTAACTTCATGTCAGTGTTTTCTATATTCTCTTTGGTTTTGTTTCGCTGAGTGGCTACCATTAAACATTGATTGCTTTACCAGTTGATACTGCTTTCCTGAGAGGGTTTTAGGGCAGTGTCCGGTCGAAAAATACCGGTGATGTTGATGGCGCAAGTCTGCCTGCATTTTCTCCGTCAGTGTTTAGCCCGGGTGCCACAGCAGGTGGGCCGTGTTCTCGGTTGGTTCGAAATAACAACGCTTGCCATACTATCTATAACGCACCGATGCTGGCTTACAACGTTTCCGAACATCAGCTGGAAGTGTTTGTGATGGTCGTGTTGATCACTTTATCATCCACAATTCCGTTGTCAGTGTATGTCCTGAAGAGCAGACGGTGACATTGAATCTTGCACCGGGCTTTAGTGTCGCCCAGCCGGTTCTGTGCTTGAGCACTGACGCCACCGACCCGCTGCCAGCCGCTCTTGAGGGGGCAGTTTATGCGTCAAGTCTAACAGGCATTCAGGTGGCTAATGATGACTCGTTGTTTAGTGCGGTAGAACGCACCTTCCTCGCCGCCAATGGTCCGGTAAATGTTGTGGACGGTCAGGTTAACCCGAAGCGACAATGTCTTAACAGCGCCGTGATGGGCGAGTGCGATCCGCATAATGTTCTGGGGGGATTTCCACAGTAGCGACCGACTACAGCCCGCTGTGGGCCTTCTATGCTGGCTAGTGGGCACAACCGGTTATAGATCGAAGCTAGACTGGTTCAGGCCAACTTGTTTTTTCGCGGATGTGCAGACGGACTGCGATGTAATGCCACTGACATGGCGTAGTCGTTGGCGTAGCGGTCTTGATCGAGTACCGCATTAAACCTGCCCAAAACCTCCCGCTCAGCGTCTTTGGTGCAGCGCCGATTCATTCCAGTGGCGCTGTGGGTGAGCCCGTCTGCTACCAAATGGTCTTCAGCGTTTACAAGGGTTCTACATAGGTTTTAATCGGTGAGTCAGCCTGTTTGGGTACGGTTGGGCGTTCAAGCATTCGGCGTACTCGAGGGGGTTCTGTGCCACGGTGCAGGCGGTGCAGAGTGCCGGCTACTCCAGAGTCTGATCTGGTCCGGCGTTGATTGTGTCTGACGTATTCAACCCAGGTGGCCACGTAGTATTTCTCAGTCCAGATATGGGGCGCTTCAAGGTCGCGAAGCAGCGACCAGCGTCGAGCACCGTCACGCAGATGAATAACGCGTTGTGCGGCCATTGCATCCAGAAATTCGGGAATGTCTGATTCGCCGATATCATAGTCGATCGTTATCATGATAGGGCCGGTTCTCTGTTTTAACTGCAGTGCCAGAGTGGGCTCGATAAACTGATTCAGTGGTGCCAGATCCAGTCGATCAAATTCAGGCAATGGCAGCTTGTAGCCGACCAGCGCACCGCAAATTACCAGTGCAGCTGCAGCCAGTAACGCGTATTGCAGGCTATAGTTCTCGGCGATAGAGCCCCACAGCCAGCTACCGACT
>CALKXD010000182.1 GCA_938003855.1 uncultured Granulosicoccaceae bacterium
ATCCGTAACCTCCATCGCACAAGGCGGTTTATATGAAATGCCGGTCACAACAGGTTGTTCTGCACGGGGTACCCGGTTTTTACCAGGGGGGAGGGTGATATCCTGCAGTAATCGTGACCTGTAAGAATTGTGAAATAATGAAAGAGTCACGAAATTCCGACAAATCCTTATTCGCATGGTCGTCTTTTCTAGAGTACGCGTATGCAGATCCGGCTGATGCAGTAACCATCTGTCTGCGGTTGTCGGTGGGTGAAGACATATTCCCCGGAGTCGGGAAGCTATACATGCAATGGTGTATGGACAGGACGGACGGCCCGGCGTTACCCTGAGTGGCCGGGTCTGACCGCCTATCTGTAGATACACGCTGTTCTCTGTGCCTGGCTGTCTGTCTGCCTGTCTGTCTGGTCGCTGTAACCTTGCACGTTTAAGCGAATGACCGTTTGAAACCAGAGTGCCGGGTATTGCTTGACACTGTAATCACTAGGGATACAGTGACTAGCGTGTCACTATTGTGCGGAACATCGAATGGACAATAACAGGAGGGGCAAATGAGTATTTTGGGCGCCTATGTAGACTGGCAGCGGGATACCGAGACTTCGCCGGGCTTGTACGGATACATTACGGCCTATGTCAAAATTGATGCGATGCCACAGACTAATCCACCCGACAGCAACCTGTTGATCCTGGCTGATTTTCTGGCCAATCAGTCGGCACTGCTGAATCCACTGGTATTGATGGAAACTCACGATCGTGAAATCCTCAATACACTGATTGCGGCGGGCACAGGCCTGACAGATCCGGTGTTTTCGTTTTTATACCTGAACGAAAACCTGGCCGGCAATCTAACGCTACCCGCTGCCATTGCAGGCTTTGTAACCATTATCTACATCGGATCCTCGTTGAATGTCAGTCCGGTGTCGAGTGGTGTACCGGAGAACCGCGGTCCAATTACCCCGGTCGACGGTGAGCCGGTGTTCGGGGTCATCGATGACGGGTTTGGCTTTCTCAATTCACGTTTCACCGAACCTGGCGATGGCGAGGAAATAAACTCCCGTTTTATTGCGTTGTGGCTGCAGGGGCGCGATAAACTCGGCATTGACTCTGGCGGATCCACCACGCTGCGATCAGGGGTTGTGCTGGAATCCAGTATGATCAGTTCGGTATTGAACGCTCACAAAGAAAATCGCTACGAGCCGGATTGGTACAAAACACTCAATGATCTGATTTTTCCGCCAGTCCCGGCTCCACGGCGGACCCAAACACATCGCGGTAATGCGTTTGCTGCCAGTCATGGTACGCACGTCCTCGACTTAGCCTGTGGCGCTGATGTTAATGACGTTGCAGATCCCATGCGCGGGGTGAAAATTGTCGGTGTGCAAATGCCACCTGATTCAATCGAAAGCACTGCTGGCAAGCGTCTGGAGATCAACATACTGCAAGCGGTTCGCTGGATTATATTTCGTGCCTTTCGTTTTATGCAGGATACTCGCGGCGGATCTCAGCCGCTGGTGATCAACATCAGTCTGGGTGTGACAGCGGGTGCCAAAAATGGAACCGGCTTGCTGGAAACCTACATTAAACAGGAGATGGAGCTGTTTAATTTCTTAACCGGTAACGCTGGAATTGAAGTAATACTGGCGTTTGGCAACGATCAACGCACTAATCAGGTTGGTGAAATCAAAATCCCCTCGGGCGGGGCGTCGTGGCAGTCTCTGCAGTGGCGGGTACAGCCGGATGACCGCAGCGCCAGCTATCTGGAGATTCGGCCTGCCAGTGAGGCGCTGAAAATTCGCGTAACACCGGCCGGAGAAACTACCGCAGCCGCGACGCTTCCGCTATTAGCTCCCGGGGATTCGATGGATATTTTGATCACCCCGACGCTGGTGGGCAGACTCTACCGTGAACCCGACTATCTGCTTTCCGATCCACTGAACAGACCCGTATACATACTGGCCATACAGGCGACCGGAGGTTACAGACAGTTGTCCACAGGCGACCTCGCGCCGTTGGCGCCTGCAGGGGTTTGGACCATTGAATTAGCCAATGCCGATCCAGCGGCATTAGATCAAATAGTCAGTGTTCAGGTGCAGCGAGGTGATACACCTATTGGCTACCGGCAGCACGGCAGGCAATCTTATCTTTTTGATGCCGACGGGTATGCGCTTGACGGTACCACGCGCAACTGGGAAGAACCGCAACCCGGTGCGATAGTCACTCGACAGAGTACTCATTCGGCTATTGCGTCTGCCGCCACGACGGTATCCCATATTGCCATTCTGACGGTGGGCGCCAGTTACCAGTCGAAACGCACAAACCAGACAGACCTGAAAGAAACACGTTACACAGGGCTCGGTTCAACCGGGGCGGTGCTGAAGGTCCCCGTGGCACCGGATTTTTGTGCTGATGGTGATGACTCTCACATGATGACCGGTGTGCTGGCAAGTGGCACATTGACGGGCACCACCCGACGGCTGTCCGGTACCAGCGTAAGCGCACCGCAGGTGGCACGTTGGAGGCTGGTTGCGTTATCGCCCGGCATGAGCAGTTTGAGCCCCGCCAGCGAGGTAGTGGTGGCCGGTGTAACGCCACCGCTCGACCAGATACTTGGTCAGGCCCGTGTGACTACCGCGCAGGGGCGACGCGATGCAGGTATTGTCGTATCGCCTTAGGGACTTTCATCTCAAGGCCCCGGCGTAGCGGGGCGGTGCCTGGGACTTGCCCACGGGTGTGTTGGCGTTCAAACCTAGTATAGTGGGGGCGTTCCGGTCTTATCCGGCATAGGCAGCTATCGGTTTGCGGCTAATGGGCAATTGCCTGAGTCGGTATCTGTTTTATTCTAGAATAACCCCGGAGTTAAACGGCCTTGGCAGCGCACTTGAAAATCAGCAACGCAAATGCTGAGGCTATCGGCAGGCCTCTATTTGATAACGTTATCCAGTCATTTGTCGATGTGGACCGTGACGCATTTATTACTCATTTTCCGTACCTTGACACGTGGATGACGGTAGAGATATTTGACGAGGCGGTCGAGGTGCTGAGACGGCTGGGTAAACTGCTCACTAGTGAATTTTCCAACCACTCGATTAGCAACAATGGTCACTCGCTGGTCTGGGATGTGACCTATCAAAACGATGAAAATTGTGTCCACTGGACTTTGCATCTTGATGATGCTCAAGAAACAATAAAAGTCACGGGTTTTTCATTTGATCGGTAGCGAACCTTCGCAGGGGGGGCTCGCAGTAACGGGTTCAGTAGTGTTGCTACCCTGTTTTTTAACGCCAGTATCGGTTATTAAATAATCAGGCATTGCATAGAAATCAGGTGGCTGACTATTATAGTAACGGCGTAACGCCAGGGCGCTAGCTGCCAACGAGGCGTCAATAAAGTATAGCTGAAAACAGCTTAGTCAAACCGTGTACGCGGGTCAAAAGTCGCCTGCGTCGCCACTAAGCTGTTTCCGGCTATTTTTTGCCGTCCGTCGTGCCCGCAAGTGTCATTGGAGATCTGCGGCTATATTCAGACGTGCCATTCTTTTCTGGCTTCCTCCCATACCCCTTGAAGCAATAAGCTGGCACTGGTGACGGGGTCTGCTGTAGAGTTACTGCTGTCAGCCAGCCACCCCGAGAAGTCCAGTAACAGGAAGTCGTTGCTACCGAAGTTAACGCCGTCGAAATTGCCGTTCTCAATCAATTGAACCGAAGGCTCCGCGCGACAGGCCGCAACAATATATTGTGCCAGCCCCGCGCCAAGTATTGCACCCGCGGCGCTGTCTACCGGAAAATGCACTCCGGCCACTACTCTGTTTTCAGCTATTCTGGCGGCCAGTCGGTAACTGCGACTGCCACTGACTGTGGCTGATGTGTTCAGGAAGTCGACGCCTGCAGCGCCGGCCGGATTAGCGGCCAGGGCCTCAAGCAAGGTGGCGATAGCAAATGCCTCAGTGGCATGACCACTCGGAAAAGAACTGTGCGTTGGGGTGGTAATTACCGGCATAACTCCGGTGGAATAATCGCAGGGACGGGCAGAAGAAAAGGCGAATTTCACGCGCTGTTCAATGCTGATTATGTAGTTGTGTGCGGCGGCCAGAAAAAGTGATGTCCACGATGTCTTATAGCCCGACAGATTTCTAATTGACGAGTAATAACTCATTAAGTCATCTATTTGATCGACTATCTCGCCGAGTCGATCTCCGCGCAAATCGGCATAGGTACGCAGATGTTGAAGCTGGAGTCTGAATTCTGCGTCACCAGGCGCTGTCAATGTCATGAGTGATCCAGTCGCATCGTGAATTGCGACTGTGTTAACCGGTGAGTTTTGCAGGTCCAGCGGTGTCTGTACATGGATATTCAGTTTGCAGAACTCATGCGCCATTAGATCGAGGCGGTGATTGAAGTCCAGGCGTTTGAAATTCTCCAGATAAGTCCCTTGCGGAGGTGGGTGCGGTGTGGTTGTTGAGTCTGCGGTGCCATCCCAGTAACCGAGGATTCCGTCTGCGCTTGTGGCAATCGAACCGACGCCTGCGGATGAAGCGGTGCCAAAGCCGTGCTGTCCATGTTGGCCATGCTGTCCGTGTTGTCCATGCTGTCCATGTTGTCCGTGCTGTCCGTGCTGCCCATGTTGTCCGTGCTGGCCTCTAAAGGCTTGTGGGTTTGCCATAGTGTTTTCCTTAGCGATGGGGTGAATGTGTGAGTTCTCTATCCGGTTGTTAATTCCTTGCTGTCCGGCAACTCGATTAAAGCACTTGCGCGTAGCAGGCCGGCCGGGTACTGCGCGTTGTTGCGAATCATCTCGAGCGAAAAGTCCGGTTCGATTTTACGAAGTCGGCGGACGATCTGTGCCGCTTTGTCCGGTTGTCTGGTGTGCAGATATAAAACGTAGAGATGACGCATGGGAGGTCTGAAGCCAGGGGAATAAGAAAGTGCGTACTCTGCTTTGCGGATGGCGTTTTCATAGTCGCGCGCTGCGAAATCGGCCAGGCAGCAGGTCATGTACCACCAATGACGGTTAGGTGCCGTAGAGACTATATCAAGTGCTTTGGCTGCGTGCCCCTGGGCGGGGCGAACCCGGCCGGATCGAAGATTTACGGTAGCCAGAGACAGATGCGCCATTGCGTTTCCGGTATTCAGGTTGACGGCATCCGTTGCCAGTCTGGTGGCTCCCGGTATGTCGCCGTTCAGAAACAGGTTTATCTGGCTTACGATAGCCAGGACAAGTGAATTGCCGGGAGCCTGCTCTAAAGCGGTCGCACACAACTGCCCGGCCTCTGTCAGTAACGGTGATTGTTCTGGCTCCGTTCTTTCGACGTACATAACCATACGCAGAAATGCACGCCAGGCTAATATCGTTGGATTGGAATTAATCTTATACGTTGCTTTCAGTAACTCATCGGAGACTCTTAAGCGCGAGGCGTCGAAGGAAAACAACTCTGTCATAGCGCGTGCATAGAGAGCCTCGGCATGCCGGTGGGAATGGTTCTGCCCGGGAGCCTGAGTAAAAACCGCCATTGCGGTTTCAGATGTCTCGTGAGCTAATTGATATAGATGGTTCTCTGTCAGCAGGTGATTAATATTGGCCGGCACTTGCAGGTGCCGGGTTAATAGTAATGATCGACTGATCTCATCAATCAGTTTGACCGTGACCAGTGCCTGCTTTCCCTGAATTGTCGTTGTTGTCTGGATCGAAACTGTGTGCGAATGGTTGTTGTACAGCTGCTCGTTGCCGGTTGGGATGCGTAAATCAATGTGAATGTTTTCTGCCAGATTCTGCGCCACCTGATGGTTGAGCAGATCGTCTACAACGCCGGCTATGTGCTGTGGCGAGGCGGATTTTCGGATCAGTAACAGCGGTCGCCGGGTCGGCTGTGGATTGCGGCTGGTGTCGTTATAGATCGAGCCGGTGCAGTTGTCATTAGACACCGGGTCATTGCGTGTCGGAGTGTCCGGGGCATCGGTTGCCTGATCCTGCGCTGTACCGGTTGCGATATATGTCGCGTCTGTCTGTGATCGCTGTTGGGTGAGCCATTGCTCGAATGCCGGGTCGCGTATCTGTAAACCGGTTGCGATACTCGTTTGGTCACGCGGGGTAATGATCCTGATGGCAGTCGGCTCTATCCATAAATCCTGTCTGTCGCCTTTTACGGCATCCTTGTAGACACCCAGGGACCTGCGCAACGTGGCAAGTGCCTGACGCAGGCTGCCGCTAGCCTGCTCGGGGGCGCGGGTAGACCAGAGATGCTGCTCTATCCATCGACGGCTGCGTCTGCCGGTCCGGCTGGTAATCAGCAGCAGCACCAGCCCGCAGATTTTTGCGCTGCGCGGCGTAAGGTGCTCGGCATCGGGACCAGTGATGCAGACTGGTCCGTCTATACATATTACGATACAGGGCGGCCTCACCTGACTAAAATTCCCCTTGGTTATGACTCCGCGTACCACAACCCGAGTGGTCATATGGCAACTATACCCCCTTGGCCTTATGCGGGTCTATGCAGTGCCTGAGTGTCCGGGTATCCGCAACGTAAGATCTGTAAGTTGTTGTTATAAATAGTAATAAATGGACGTGGCAAACAGGGTTCTTTGCCGCAGAAGTTACCGCCATATCGCTAATTCACGGTAAATTAACGATACGCGGGAT
>CALKXD010000183.1 GCA_938003855.1 uncultured Granulosicoccaceae bacterium
AGGAAATGTGCAGGTTCAAAGTAGTGAGTATTACCAGGCATCGGCGACAGACGGTATTGCGGTGTCGATGACCCCATTATGATGGCGTCAATTCTTCTGCTTGTCCTGACTGAACCAGAGATGGTCGTACGCAGTTCAGATCGACTGTTTGCCGAAATACCAGCCCCCGGGTGTGCAGGTATTTCGACTCTCGCGGCTCTGCCAGTGGTTCATTCTGTATAAGGTCCGGCAACCCCCATGTTTTGTTGGTTTATAGCTCACTTCGTACTGCCCACAGCTGATACGCAGTTATATCATCAGAACAGGGTTCTAAAGTAAGCACTTTAATTTGGTTGAGCTCGCTTCTGCCGGTCCGGGTATCCTGTGCAACGGTTATGCACATGTCTGGTGCTCCTGCCGGACTGATGACCCCCTCGCCTGTAAACTGAAAAGACTGCCCTGCACTGCTATTGCATAAGGCAAGGTTTATCGATGCACCCGCGTCAACGGAAGAAACTTCAGCGCAGACATCGAATTCAGGCATATACAGCACACCATCGGCGAACCGTTCAGCATCAAATATCTGATCCACCATTAATTCACCTTTCGGGCTGTAACAGGTGTGCCCCTGCAATCCGTCATCAGGATCAGCGTTAACCCCTTGAGCCTTCGCGATATCTATACAGTACCCGTGTTGGGTGTTGTCAAGCCTATCTTTAAGGTATATCTCTACGCCAGCGGCGTGCGCTATACCAGCGCCGGCAAGCCAGACGGTCGCAATCGACAATATGAATTTATCAAACATTAGAATGCTCCGGTTTTAACAAAAATCATTCAGGCACTTTTTCATCAGGTGCGATTAGCAGGTTAGAGTCATATTGTGTATTAATTGTGGAATATTTTGCGACAACACTGCCGGATGAATCAAACATAAGGCACCGAGACACTGACACCCGTCCGGCAAAAAACGTTTGAAAAAATGCCACCGTAAACCGACGAATTGAACGATTGGCACCACTGTCGCACTTAAATTTGCCTTACAATTTTGCGGCTTGATCCAGAAGTGCTTCAAGTGCGTCAAAATCAACGTCCGCAGTTGATTTGAAGTTCAGGTGTCGACGGCGTTTTCCGGAGCCCTGAAGTACGCCCCCGGAATCATTCAGTTCCGCCCCTCGACTGAAAGATATCTGCACATGGCGGGTATGCACAAATACTCCGCAGAACTGCCCCTCTTTTTCTTGCGGTCTCAACGTAAATAGCGTACCGCCGTATTTTTTCACGCCCTCACAGCCGGGGACCGCACTACGAATAAACGCCTCTAACTCATCCGCCAGCGCCGACATCCCGATAATGCTCTCAGTCATGAGTAATCCCTTTATAACTTGTATCACGAGGTAAAGAACAACACGTTAAAGAAAACCAGAAAACAATAACCACCGGGTACATCACTACAAACAACGCGGACCGGGGAAAGCACAAGCGGTAACGGCATTGCCAAAGCCTGATCCGGTGGTTTCTGCCTACCCGTTTCTCACGGGCTAGTTGCCTCCAGCTGCCTGCCCGTTCAGATAGGATACCGGTTATAACGAACGAAACCCATAACGTTTGAACTCATAGAGCCAGTCAACAGTGTCTATTGTTAATTCTGATCTTTTACCATCAATGAAATAGACACCTCCCGGGAATGGTGACAGGCCGTTTTCAATCAACCACAGAACCTAGATAGCCGCACCGACCACGGTAAAAACCCTACACAAACCTTACGGGGTTTATTGCAGCTTTCTATACTTCCGCCACGCAGTCACAGTGGCCGCTCTGTTGCGTTAAGCACAACGTATAATTCCAGACATGCGCTGCGGCAATGGCGCTGGCTGCAATCACGGCGCCCACCCTCGCACCGACCTCACCAGGCAAATGGTGCCCAAACAGAGCAACCAGAGCAAGTGCCACAACCCCCGGACAGCCGACAAAAACAACACGCCAGGTGCGATGCTGTCGACACCCCATTAGCAGCGTGGCAGCACTTAATGGAACCACCACCGCTGACAAAAACACATGAAACGCCTCTCCATCGAACAGCAGCGCCAGAGCAGCAGGCAATAACACCATCAATACAGGGGCGACGAGACAATGAACAACGCACACAATAAAAAAATCAATCGATAGCTTGACGCCCGGTGCATGACCATTGGGCATTATCAATACTCCTGCTTTCGGTTTTTTTAAGGGGACTAAGCGGCGGCGCAGTTGTCGCAGAGGCAGTTGAACTCAATCTGCTCACTTACCAGATGAAAAGCCGCCTGCTCTACCTGACGCTTGATTGAACGCATCGTCGAGCGACTGATGCTGATTTCCTTAACACGCTTGCAATCGGTGCAGATAAGAAACTGCGGCACCTCATGCTGGTGGTCGCAGGTGATATGGACGCAGGCGACATAACGATTGGCCAGATTAAGTTTGTGCACCAGTTGCTCCTGCTCCAGGAAATCCAGAATGCGATACACCGACATTGCAGCGAAGGTCTCGTCATAGGTTTCGTTGCAATAGTCAGCTAACTCATAAGCAGAGAGCGCGCGGTCTGATTGCAGCAGTCCGCTCAGCACTTTTTTCCGTTTTTCTGTCAGTCGGCTTCCACGTACACGGCAATGATGCTCAGCATGGCTGAGTATGTTTTGTAGTTCAGTCATTAATCGCCCTCTGGCAAGTGTTGTTGCGTGACCACTGTTATGATATAACATATCATTTTTTGCTCAATCTTTCCTCTCTCTTTAAAACACTTCTGGCAAAGGACCCCTTCATGCTAAAAGCTCTTGCTTTGACAATGGTGGCAACAGGTATGCTCACCTCACAAATATCAATCGCCGCTGATAAGACCCAACTCAACATATCCTCCCCCTGGGAGATTGCCAGCTATGAACCCTCGGTCTCCGGCTTTGCTTTCTATCGCCTCGGGGTGATGGAGACCCTGGTAGACGCCACCGTGGAAGGCGTATTAGAACCCGGCCTTGCCACTGCCTGGGAGATGAGTGACGACGGCCTTAGCTGGCGCTTCAGCTTGCGCAACGGTGTCAGCTTCCACGACGGCAGCCCACTTACTGCACAGATCGCTGCAGCAGCACTGCAACGTGCATTCGCCAACCCCGGCATGCTCAAAAAGGCACCGATCTCGGCCATCGAAGCCGATCAAGATGATGTAGTGATCTCACTGGACCGACCTTTTGCCGCCCTGCCCGCGCTGCTAACGCACAACACCACCGTGATAGCCGCGCCCGCTGCTATCAATGAAGACGGCGCACACATTGCCGCCATCGGCACGGGCCCTTTTGCGGTTGACACCTTCACCCCGCCGCAGAGCCTTGATGTAAAACGCTTTGAGGATTACTGGGGTGACAAAGCACAGCTGGAAAAAGTCAGCTACCTCGCCGCAGGACGTGCCGAGACACGTGCACTGCTAGCCGAAAGTGGCGATGCAGATCTGGTCTTTTCACTCGACCCGTCGGGCTATGCCCGCCTGACCGGGATCGACAGTGTAGAGACCAGAGCAGTCCCCATCCCCCGCGTGGTTGCACTAAAACTCAATGCCGGACACAGTTTCCTGGAAGACCCGCGAGCTCGTAACGCCCTGAGCCTTGCGATTGACCGCATCGGCATCGCCACTGCGATCACTCGCTTTCCCGAAGCAACCGCCTCGCAATTGTTCCCACCTGCGCTGGATCAATGGCACAGCAAAGAACTGCAACCACTAAAGCAGGATATAGAAGCGGCAAAAGCCCTGCTGGCAGAGCTCGGCTGGGTCGCCGGTGATGATGGCATCCTGAGTCGCAATGACGAACGCTTTTCATTATTGCTGCGTACTTTCCCCGACCGGCCGGAACTGCCACTGATTGCCGCCGCCCTGCAAGCCCAGTGGCGGGAAATAGGGGTCGAACTTAACATCAGCGTCAGCAGTTATTCTGAGATTCCTGCCGGACACAAAGATGGCTCGCTACACGTGGCACTCTACGCCCGCAACTATGGCCTCACGCCAGACCCTATCGGCACTGTACTGCAGGACTTCGGCCCGGGGGGCGGCGACTGGGGCGCTATGAACTGGGAAAACACTGAAGTCGCACAAGCGTTGCAGGCGATAGCCGCCACCGATGATCAGGCCAAGCGGGACGCGGACATCGCAACGGTTGTCAAAACGCTTCAGGCGGAGCTGCCCTTGATTCCGATCGTCTGGTATCAGCACACCGTGTCCGTCGCCAAAGGATTGCAAGGCTATGTGGTGGATCCGCTCGAGCGTAAATACCGCCTGAATAATATCTCCTGGTCTGCTGAGTGATCAGATCGTCAGGCCTCTGGTCCGCCCTTGCCGGGCGGGCCTCGCAGGCGGTGCTGGTCGCCGTCGTGGTCGGCGTGGTGAGCTTCTCCATGATGCAGGCCCTGCCGGGTGACTCTGCCTATCGCATAGCCGCCGGCCGCTACGGTTACGACATGATGGATGCCGCCTCAGCCGATGTCGTGCGCACAGAGCTGGGTCTGGATAAACCAACGTCTGTGCAGTTGGCAAACTGGCTAGGCTCACTGGCACGTCTGGACCTTGGAAAATCCGCTGTCACCGGCAACGCCGTGGCAGACGAACTGAAAGTCCAGCTAGGTCATTCCCTGCTGCTTGCCGGTGCCGGGATTCTGGTATCGCTAATCATCGCCGTACCCATCGGTATCGCTGCCGGACTGCGCCCGGGAGGTGCGCTGGACCGTATCACTCTAGGTGCTTCCATCGTCTTGCGAGCCGTGCCAGCCTTTGCACTGGGCGTGTTGCTGATGCTCGCACTGGCCGTGCATATCAAGTTACTGCCGGTCGCGGGATTCCAGAGTCCGAAGCACCTTATACTACCGGCGTTAACGCTGGGGCTTGGCCTTGCCGCTGTGTCCAGTCGGGTCGTCCGCGACGCCGTGTCGGAAGCCATGGCGGCAGATTGGCAATTATTTTCCCGCACCAAAGGACTGTCATCCGGACAGACGCTGAGGCGTCATGTTCTACGCAATGCCACCCTGCCGGTTATAGCCTACATCGGAGTGCAGCTCGCCTATGTCATCGAAGGGGTGGTAATCGTTGAATCCGTCTTTGCGTGGCCGGGTATTGGCCACGCACTGGTACACGCTATCTTCGGTCGCGATGTTGCCATGGTTCAGGGTACAGCACTCGCACTGGGGCTGACCTATGTTGTGCTCAACCTGATTATAGATCTCTGCTGCCACGGCATCGACCCACGCCGGAGATCCATCACTTGAGCAATTCTCAGATGCTACCCACCGCACCGCAACACAACGGCCTGTCGGTGGCGCGTTTGATTGGCTACAGTCTGCTGGCAGGCCTGGCGCTGTGTGCCGTGAAAGGCCCCGACCTCATCGGCATAGACCCGGCGCGTCAATCGCTGATGCATACACTGCAGGGACCCAGTGCCGAACACTGGCTGGGCACCGACCATCTAGGCCGTGACATGCTGGCGCGTCTGCTATCCGGAGCGCAACTGTCGCTGGCACTCGCCGCCCTGTCAGTGCTCACCGCAGCCTTGCCCGGCACCTTGCTGGGTATCCTTGCCAGCTGGTACGGTGGCTGGACCGAACGCCTGCTGACCCTATTCGCTGACGCCGTTCTCGCCTTACCCGGCTTGCTGCTGGTACTCATGCTTGCCGCTATTTCCCCGGGTTCCTGGTGGGCGCTTTACGCCGGCCTGTCACTGACTTTATGGGTGGAATATTTTCGCTACACCCGACAGCGTTCGCGCGTGATTCTGTCCGAACCCAGCGTAGAGGCCTCGCGCCTTCTGGGCTTTGGTGCAACGCACATCATCAAACGACATCTGTTACCGGAGATCGGCCCCGGTCTGTTAACTATCGCCGCGTTCGGCGCCGCCACCGCCGTTACGGCAGTGGCGGCACTAGGTTTTGTCAGCGTCGGCATCCGACCACCAACCGCTGAGTGGGGTGTCATGATGACGCAACTCCTGCCGTACTGGCGTGAAGCACCGTTTCTAATACTGCAGCCCGTACTCTGCCTGGTGGTGACCGTGCTGGCCTTACATTTGTCCGTTGGTGTGAGAAGACCGACATGAGCCCTGTATCCATCGCCGTCGAAGCCCTGTCTGTTTTCGCAGGCACAAAACAACTGCTGGGGCCCATCACGTTTAATCTTGCGGCTGGTCGGGCATTGGTGATCATGGGTGAAACCGGAGCAGGTAAAAGCTTGCTGGCACAGGCCATACTAGGCACCCTGCCTGCCGGCCTACATGCCAGCGGACTGATTCACCTCAACGGTCAGCGTATTGATCAGCTCAGTCCAGAAGAACGATCCAGCTTCTGGGGCCGGGATGTCTCTATACTGCCGCAAGAGCCGTGGCTGGCCCTCGACCCGTTGATGCAGGCGTCCAGGCAAGTAAATGAAGCACACCACCTGGTTGCCGGCCTGGGTAGCCGGGCAGCCTCTGTCGCCACCCGGAACGACTTCACCACACTGGACCTTAACGGTGCCGAACGACGCCTGCCCGGCGCATTGTCAGGTGGCATGGCACAACGTGTCGCGTTTGCTGCGGCTACCGCGGCCGATGCCCCGGTACTGATCGCTGACGAACCGACCAAAGGTCTCGACGCCGAACGCAGCACCAAAATTATTCACCTGCTGGCTAAAAAACCGGACCAAGGCGGAACACTGCTTGCCATCACCCACGAAGCATCAGTCGCGAGACGGCTGGGGGGTGACATCATGGTACTAAAATCCGGCAAACTGGTTGAAAGCGGCCACACAGAAAAAGTACTAAAAAATCCCGCCGCTGATTACACTCAACAACTACTGGACGCTGAACCGCAAGCATGGCCGAAGCAACCGGCCACGCCATGCGGAGACATTCTACTCAGTGCTGAAAACCTGTGTATCTGGCGCGGCAAAAAGTGCCTGCTTGAAGACTTCAGCCTAAAGTTGCACGCCAACGAACGCATAGCCATCAGCGGACCGAGTGGTGTGGGTAAAACGTCTCTGCTCGATGTTCTTGCCGGAATAAGAGCCCCCCGGCAGGGACAGGTAAAACGGATGAGAAGCGTTGCCGCCACTGGCATCCAAAAACTCTACCAGGACCCACCCGCGGCCTTCCCGGGCAAGGTGTTACTGGGCAAAAGCCTGCGTGACGTTGCCCGACTACATGGTGTCGACTGGGCGGTGGTGACAGAGTATTTATCCCATCTGGGAATCCACCCGTCCCTGCTGGAGCGACGTCCGGATTCTGTTTCAGGCGGTGAGTTGCAGAGAATATCTATTGCCCGAGCCTTGACCGCCAACCCGCTTGTGTTACTGGCCGACGAGCCTACGTCCCGTCTTGACCCAATCACGCAACGCGAAACACTTGCGATGATTGCAGATATCGCCACGGAGCGCGGCATTGCAATTGTGCTGGTCACACATGACCTGGTTATCGCCGATCGGTGGGCCGATAGCCACTATCAGTTACAAAACACCGGGGCCTAACACACTTCGCAAGTGCAGCCGGCATGAGTCATGTGCATCAAAATGCAGCCGTTCCAGACCCGGGGATCGACAGCACTTAACCCGCAAGCCTATATATACATACCGACCCGGCAACACTCTTGCGAGTAAGATCACTCACATATGCCAGCTGGACGCTACCTGAGTCGAGACACCCGCACAAAAAACTGATCTCACACTCAACGGTAGAGAATCACGCAATGCCGTTTTCAAGCGGCTAGCCGGGTAAAGAGCAATGTTTGCGCTTCTATCACAACACGTTCACTGGCTAGAACAGCCACATGTGCATAAACGCCCGATCAAGTGACGGGCTAACGTAAATCTACCCCCCTTAAATCAGGTAGGGTGGATTCGGACACATTGCCGGTAACTCAAATATCGACTACACCATCCGAGGTAGGCTCCTGGCGGCCCGGCCGGCTGCAGCGAACACAGCATTGGCATAAGGAAGCGAGTCAGTGATTCTAAACCCGCACGGGCGACATCAACGCTTATAATTGACGCGCTACATTTACGGCAGCTTGCCTGCCGTAAACAGGTGATCCATGGAATTACAACACCGCTTTCTTACCGCACGTGTCAGTCGCTTTTTTTACCCACCACACTCAAACGAGGGTTCTATTACGACCATAGCAAGCCGCTTACTATATTCCATCAGCAGCACTGGTTTCTAAATCAGGTTGCCCACGGGTAGCGGCTCAATCTCTTCTGAGCTCGTGGCATGAACAGTGAACACCGCCACCACCGATGGCAAACATATCGTACTCGACGGCGGAGACATCGAAACCATCGCCCTGTAGACGTTTATTGACATTCACATTGTGCTCCATGGATAACACACGCCTGTTACCCAGACTAACGACGTTACCACCTAATTTAACGCAATCTGAATACGGAACGATTATTCGCTCAATATCCTGTAGATCAAGCCATTCTATTGCATAGGATGGAAGTGCGTCCTCACAGACCAGGGCCAAACCCTCTTCCAGCATCACAACGACGGCGTCCATGTGTACAAATTGAGGTGGTATCGGTACAACAAAAGCCTCCCATCCCTGCTCTTTCATCCAACCGGCAACCTGCTCTGCCCCCTTTTGGGTAGAGCGGTCACCCGACCAGCCCAGTAACGCAACCCCGGGTTTTACGATAACAAAATCCCCCCCTTCGAAATGATCGGCGGTCACCCACTTCCAGATCGGAATTCCAGCGTTGTGATAAAACTCGGAGACTACAGAGTAGTCTTGTCGTCTAGGCGGAGTTTGTATGCTGGTTATTACTGCACCCCACGGCGTCATAAAGCTGGAATCACGGGTAAAGACACTGCTTGGCAGCCCTTCGTCAGCTTCCACAAAATGACAGCGAACACCATTGCTCTCGTACACGTCTACCATGCTTTGATGCTGCAGCAGAGCTTTTTGCCGATCAAACTGATAGCCCAGCTGTTCCTGATTGGCTTGATTAACCGCAGATATGGAATTCAACGGCACCCATCGGAAATGATCAGGCCTGCCTAACAGCACGTCAGTCAATACACCTGTTTGCGCATTGACACTCCACTGAACTCTATCTGATTCACTGTCTTTCAAAATCATCGCGCCCATAGTTTGTTGCGGATCACCGCCACAATATACCACTACAATCGCGCTCAAAGAGCATCGTCAGGGTAGTCGCTATGATCTGGCACAAAAAATACAACGACCATCTCCGGTCCACATGGCATCTGAAGTGACGCCCGGCCTGCCCCGCCTCATGAGTGCAACAGCCATGCAACTCAGCTTATCGCTCAGGAATGTAAATACGTCAAACGGCTTAAAAGCAAACACGACCGTGTATCTGGTAAGGCTATTTCTCTGGCATAATTTTGCCGCGATCAATTAAGTCCGGCAGTGGCTTCTCACGGCAACACAAATCTCCGGGATACTTACTTGATCACCACCGCCAATATGGCTCTCCGGATCAGCTTAATGGCAAACGCTCACAATGGGGACCACGCAGCATTAACCACCGGGTTTGCTGTTACCGCATGACAGTTGATGCCGTGTCGCTCGCCTGTCAACTGATACACTGAACCTACAAAATCACGTAGTCAGCCACGTCTGCGACTGTGTGCACAAGCGCCTTTAGATTCCGACGGCCTACACCGAAGCCTGTGACATAAAACACAAAGGCGTAATCAGTTTTCATGAAACACCATCCCGCATCAATCCGGGTACCCGAACTCAGTCGACTGATATTCACCTGCAAAGTCAGCGCTCCATTCCTGTTTGCCCCGGTATTTCCTGTCTAATTAGTGCCTATCTAGAAACAGGGTGTCGCGAGGATCATTCAGGTGCGTGAGATTTT
>CALKXD010000184.1 GCA_938003855.1 uncultured Granulosicoccaceae bacterium
GTCGCAGCTGTGATATTAACTCTATCAGGAGTTCCACCAATCACTCGACCAATATCACCTCGTACATCCAAGTCGACATTACCAGTGCCGGCATTAATAATACTGAAACCGCCTGACAAGAAGTTACCTTGAATATTTACATTCACATCACCTGTGCCATGACTGGCATCCAAAAACGCTGATATGCTGCTGGAACTATTTAGACTTAAATGGCCCGCACCGCCAATACTGCTATTTAGTCCTGTGGTCGTTAACGAAACTTGAGGCGCGTGAATATCACCAGCGACACGTTCAATATCGCCACCTGCATTTAATACTGTCCAACCGACCACAGCATTACTAATGATATTACCGAGGTTAATATCATCCACTTCAGTCACTGAGATATGGTCATTCGGAGCATTCGCCGTCAGTTGCGTGACTTGCAGATTCAGCGCGTTGTTAACTTCGGCAGTGCTAAAGTTTATGACCCTGCCACCAATCTGCTCGCCTGCATTTAGCGTTAACTCATTGGCAATAATATCCACATCGCTATCTAACCCGGCCACATCCAGAATACTGCCGTCGCTATCGGCAAAGGTATCCAGGCTATTGTCATCGGCGGTAATCACCACATTGCCTGTGCCGGCATTAATCTTGCCGTTAAGCAACACATCATCCGCTGCTCTTAGTGTGACGTTGCCACCATTAGAATTAATGCCGCCGACACCAATGGTAATACCCGCTGGCGTGTTGTTATCAGCGACAGTGCTATCGCTTGCGGTTAAACTTAAATTCGCACCGCTGAAATTAAAGGCTGTTGCACCTGAAGTCAGGTTGCCATCAATCGCCGTGAGTTCAGCATCGCCCGTACCTGAATCAAGCACAAGGTTACTGATATCAAAATCACCCTGCTGGCTTAAAAAGATTCCGCCCGTGCCGTTACTGGCAGTTGCCGTAACAATACCGCTGGCATTGGTTTGAACGGCACCAGCGCCGGTGCTGCCAATCGCAGAATTAGCGCCCGTGACGGTTAAGTTAATGTTACTGCCACTGAGTACCTGTGACGAAGATAGGTTGTCAGTACTAATTAGAGTTAGGTCGCCAGTGCCCGCGTCAATCAAACCCGTGTTGACCATGGTACCTTCACCACTGTTCAGGGTGATGTCACCATTTTCGGTACTGAAGTCGCTACCCAAACCCAGACCAAAGCCTTGCAGGTTAATACTGCCAGCACCCGTTAGATCAAAGCCATTATTAAAACTTAGGGTTTGTCCCGCTTGTGTACCCGCCAACAAACTCACCGAACTGCCCGCGTCTGGGGTGATTTCACTGTTAACCGTAATGCTACCGTTTGTTGCTGTGGCATCGATTTGGCTACCGGCTATCTGACCATTAGCACCCAGTGGACCTAAAGTGCTACCTGGTCCTGCACCACCCGTGCCGCCTGAACCTGCAGTCATTTGAATATTTTGCTCGGCCGCTAAGTCGGCACTCAAGATCAGGCTACCGCCGTTGCCACCATTACCGGGAGTATCGCTACTGGCAGCCGCGGCACCACCAGCACCACCATTACCGGCAGTAAGCTGGATGTCTCGCCCAGCCGTTAACCCAGCATCAATATTGAGACTAGCTCCGGCACCCGCATCACCACCAAATCGGGCACTACTCAATCCATTTGCGGTACCACCACTGCCGCCGTTGCCCCCCGAGAACAGGATATCTTGCCCTGCATCTAAACTGGCGTGAATACTCAGGTTGCCACTGTCGCCACCGTCACCGCCATTGCCCGTCAGGGTCAGGGCTACAGGACCGCCTTGAGCACCCGTGCCACCCCGCCCCGTGGTGAGTTGAATATCATCGCTTGAGTCCAGTGCTGCAAAGGTTGTGATGGCTCCGCCCATCGCACCCGAGCCACCAGTACCGCCTCCGCTAGCGCCTATAGTCCCGTTACCACCGGCTCCCGCTGTTAGATTGATATTTCCGGCTTGCGTTGCAATGCTTGAATTAACAGTGATATCGCCGCCGCGTTCTCCATTTGCCCCAGCACCAAAACCATTCTTACCAGCTCCTGCAGTCGAAATAACACTTGCCGCGTTGATCATGCCATCGACAATCACATCATCAGCTGAAGTTAATGTGAGGTTGGCATTAGCCGCACTAATACCGCCTGTGCCAATTTGAATATTGCGATCGCCTTCGGTGTTGTTGCCGGAGTCTTCGGTGGTGGTTAAAGTGAAATTAGCACCGTTTACATTAAGTGCTGATGTGCCGGTAATTAAACTGCCATTAATTGCAGTCAGTTCGGCATCACCAGCGCCAGAGTTAATCGTTGCACCTTGAAGGTTAAAGTCGCCTTGGTTTGAAATAAAGATACCGCCCGTGCCGTTACTCGCACTAGCGGTGACCTTACCACTGGCATTGGTTTGAATTGCCCCTGCGCCCGCGCTGCCAATTGCAGCATTTAAACCTGCCGCTGTAAGGCCAATGTTATTCGCAGTAATAAGATCGGAAACGCTTAACTGATTACCCGCGCTTAGAACCACATCATCGGTTCCGGCGTTTATTTCACCCCCAACCGTAATACTGCCATTGGTTGCAGTGGCATCGATTTGGCTACCGGCTATCTGACCAATAGCACCCAGTGGACCTAAAGTACTGCCTGGTCCTGCACCACCAGTACCGCCATTACCAGCCATAAGCTGAATGTCTTGCCATGCAGTTAACCCAGCATTTACATCAAGGCTACCGCCATTACCACCTTGGCCACCATCACCACCAGGTGTGCTATAACCACTTGGGCCACCATCACCACCCCGGCCACCATCACCAGCAGTCAGCCAAATATCTCGAACTGCCTGTAATGCAGCGATGCTGGAATTCAGATATATCTCTCCACCATTACCACCATTACCACCATCAAGTGATGGAAGACCAGTACCACCTCGGCCGCCATCACCAGCTGTCAGCCAAATATCTCTACCTGCCTCTAAACCTATGTCAATAGTTAGGTTTCCTCCGCCAGCACCACCGCTACCAAGGCCACCACCGGCACCAGCAACAAGCTTTACATCACGACCTGCAACTAAGTTTCCCTCGATATTTAGGCTGCCGCCTGCGCCACCGGAACCTAGGAAGGGATTACCTGCTATATAAACACCAAGGACTGGGTTTGCGCAGGCGTAACACCCACCATCACCTGCGGTCAGTAGAATATCTTGCTCTGCCTGTAACTGCCCATGAATACTAAAACTGCTGCCTATACCGCCACTACCTCCCCTAAACAACCCAACTCCCGAAGGTAAACCGCCACCCCCTGCGCTATCTGCGACAAACCGTATTGATTGCCCGGCAACTAGGTTTGCGTAAATATTATGGCTAGCGCCTGTGCCGCCATGCCCTCCGTCACTGGAGCCGTGTTCATGGTTGTAACGAGAAACGCCGCCATAGCCGCCCAGGCCACTGCTACCAACCGTAAGTAGTATATCGCCCCCCGCATCTAAGCGCCCTTCCATAGACAGGCTGGTGCCTGGACCTCCTATACCTCCATCACCTCCCTGATCGTGACTCCCACCATTTCCGCCGACGCCCCCAGCACCGAGGGTAATTTGAATGTCTTGCCCCGCCGTTAAGCTAGCATCCATAGCAAAGCCGCCTTGTGCACCACCACTACCTCCTTTTCCAGGGACTCCGGCTTGACTTATAACATTGCCGCCACTGCCACCACGACCGCCAGTACCTGTTGTAAACTGAATATATTGCCCCGCGTTAACAGCCGTTTGAATATTTACATTGCCGCCTGCACCGCCGCTACCACCGTTTCCTGCTGAAGTAGGAAAATGGGAATCAGCAGCACCGCCAGTCCCTCCATGTCCGCCGCTACCAGCAGTCAGGCTGACATTATCTGACGCTGTTAACACCGCGTTTATATAAATATTGCCACCGCGCTCACCATTCCCCCCAGATGTAGTTTGGTAACCTGATATACCGACACCACCAGTTACACCGTCGCCTGCTGTGGCAGTAATGCTGGCTGCGCTGATTACACCATCAACAATCACATCGTCAGCAGAGGTTAAAGTCAGGTTGGTATTTGCGGCATTAATACCGCCTGTACCAATTTGAATATTTCGATCACCGGCGGTGTTGTTGGTGGTATCTTCGGTCGTGGTTAGGGTTAGGTTTGCGCCAAGGAAATTAAATGCTGTTGTGCCTGACGTTAGGTTGCCATCAATGGCCGTGAGTTCGGCATCGCCGGTACCGGCATTAATGGTACCCAAATTTAAATCGCCCTGATTACTAATAAAAATACCGCCGTTACCATTGTTGGCGCTGGCGGTCACAGTGCCACTGGCATTGGTGTTGATGGCCTGTGCGGCGGTGCCTATGGCCGCATCCAGTGTATTGGCCGTTAGGCCGATATCTGTGCCAGTAACCTGGCTAGTTGCTTCGATGCCGCCTGCAACCGAAGTCACTGTGACATCACCCGTACCCGCATCAACGGACCCTGCGCTGTTAAACAGCAATACACCAAAGCCGCCATTTGCGCCTGTGCCCGTCAGGCTAATATCACCGGTGCTGCTGGTAATGCTGCCATTGGTGTCAGCAGCAAAACCCAGTAACAAGCCATCATTTGCGCCGCCGGTACCACCCGCTGTGGCGTTTAGACTGATGTCGCCATCGGCTGTTTGAATAGCAGAACTCGACGAATACAGATTGATGCCATAGTTATGGCTGGTGCTTACCGTATTGCCGGTGCCGGTGTAAGTGATATTACCAGCATTGGCGCCCGTGCCCGTGGTTTCCACCACCGCGCCGAAAAATTGCAAAATACCAAGATTAAAGTCGCCGGTGTTTTGGCCCGCCGTGCCGGTGATATCAATATCGGCATCGACACTGCTGATAAGGGTGCCGGCACCGCGCAGCCAGACTCCATAATTACTACTGATGCCATTGCCGCCTGTGCCGGTAAAGCTGATCGCGCCCACATCGGCGCCGGTTCCGGTGGAGGTGATGGTTGAGCCATTGCGAATATCCAGCCCGTTTAAACGGTCTGGATCGGCAACACTGTTGCCTGCGCGGCCTGTGAGCGTAATAGCACCGCTTTCGGTCAGGATGTCGGCGTTATCGAGCGTAATACCTTCAAAATCGCCGACATCGGCAAGCGCATCGATATTGCCATTCAGGCTGATATCACCGCTAACCGTACTTAGGCTAGCACCGCTGCTGAGCAATAAGCCGGTGCCCGATGTTAATTTGATTGCGCCGCTGCCCGTGGCACCTATATCCCCACTAACGGAGATACTACCCGGGCTATTAATGGATATAAGACCATCCTGAGTAGTCAAATTATTAGCGTTAACGAAGTCTGCACTACCATCAACACCGTCGACACCTACTGTGCCAGGGAGTTGGTGAATAGACCCGCCAGCGGCACCACCCGCAGAGGCAGCACTGCCTGTGCCATTAGTGATAGCAATATCCTGTGCAGCGTTTAAATCAGCATTGAGGCTGATAACACTGGAACTGCCGTCGCCACCATTGCCGCCATTACCACCCGCGCCATGACCCGCATCAACCGCTCTGCCTAGCCCTCCGTCACCCGCAGTGCCTGCTGCACCTCCGTTGCCACTGGTTAAATGAATGCTCTGATTCGTTGATTGCAGTGCGGCATTAATAATCAGGCTGCCCGCATCGCCTGCGTCCCCGGCATGGCCACCTGCGCCGCCGTTGCCGCCGGTACTGCCGGAACCACCAGCACCACCGTGACCACCATTGCCACCGCTGCCGCCATCGCCGGTTGAGAGAGTAATGCTGTCACTGGCAGTAAGGCTGGCATTAATAATGATCTGGCCACCATTGCCTGCTGATGTACCACTGCTGCCTGTGGTACCGTTACCGGCATTGGCCAGGTTGCTTCCGTTGACGCCATTGACGCCTGACACACCATTGCCGCCTGCCGCAGTATTAAGGTTAATGCCTTCAGACGCATTGATGACGCCATTGATACTGATGTTGCCACCACGCTCGTTCGGCACACCCATCCCCGCTGTTGCGCTCAAGGCCGCGGTGGTAATGGCCCCATCAATTTCAATGTCATCCGTTGAATCCAGCGTTAAATCGAGACCCAGGGTATTAATCCCGTTGCTAGCAATAATGATATTGCGATCACCTTCAACGCCGTTGCCCGCCTCTTCCGTGGTTCTCAGGGTCAGGCTATTGCCGCTAACATTGAAGGAGGCTGATCCTGTAATAAGATTTCCACGCAATGCCGTTACTGCTACATCACCTGTGCCGGCATCAATGACGTAACTGGCGTTTCCCAGATTGAAGTCTCCCTGATGGAATAGATCAATATCCCCATTGCCGTTGTTCGATTCAGCGAGTACAGAAACAACGGGATTCACGTGGGCGCTGATCGTGGCATCCAGCCCCAGGGCTTGAAGGTTTATCAGGTTCCCAGTCAAACTATCAGAAGCCGTAATATTGCCCCCACTGACTAGAGAAATATCACTGCCCGCATCGGCCGTGATCGGCCCACTAACAGTGATATTACCTGTCGTTGTTGACAAGCTAATGCCATTGCCACTGACAAAGCCCATATCCCCTGCCTGACCATCGACACCAAAACCAAAACGACCAAACCCACCTGAACCTGAAGCGCCACTGCCGCCCGAAGAAAGGTTCAAATTATTAGCTGTCCCCAAAGCTGAAGACAGCGTGATCACTCCCCCAGCCGCGCCGTTGCCACCGGTGCCTCCCGCAGTACCAGGAGCGCCTGACCCAGAACCGGCGGAACTTTGACCTACTCCTCCTTCGCCACCCGCGCCGCCACTACCTGTGGTCAGACTCAGATTGTTGCCAACGATGAGTTCTCCGTGAATATTAATGTCTCCGCCAGCACCACCCATTCCTCCAGCACCGCCACTATTTCCGTTAGTGCCCCCACTACTACTGCCACCGGAAGAATTGCCTTCACCACCCTCTCCACCAGGAGCCCCCATGCCCGAGGTTACATACAGATCACGAGTCGCTGTCACTGTTCCATGCAGGCTTATGTCACCTCCTGATCCACCATGGCCACCTGAACCGCCACTTGTCCCCCCTGCAACTGCACTGGTGCCGCCACTACCAAGGCCGCCTGCGCCGTTGCCCCCTATATTTCCTGTACCCGTGGTCAAGCTGATATCGCGAGTAGCGTTTAATGCCGTATCAATACTGATGCCACCAGCAGTACCTCCTGAACCTCCGGTGCCGCCGCTGTTACCACCGGAGCCTGCGTTGGATACGCCATTAGCAGTTCCTGTCGTACCATCAGCACCTCGGCCAGCATTGCCTGTGGTAATCAAAATATCCCCGGCACTGCTCAAACCGCCGTTGCTACCACCGCTGATCGTCAGGCTGCCGCCGTTCGCACCATTGTTACCGGTGTCGCCGCTATTCAAGGGATCATCAAAGGTAAAAGCACCAAAACCACCGTTACCAGTGCTCAGGGTTATATCGCCTGAAGCGCTGGTAATTGCCTCTCCGCTTATGGTGCTACCGGGGTTGATCTGAATATCGCCACCACGTTCATTGAAGCGGCCAGAGCCCGCTGTACCGGTAAAACTGGCGCTGTTAATAGCCCCGTTGATTTCAATATCGTCAGCAGAGTTTAAAGTGATATCGGTAGCACTGGCATTTATCCCCCCGGTTCCGATGGTGATATTGCGATCACCAGCAGTGTTGTTACTACCGCCTTCTAGGGTAGTAAAGGTTGCAGAACCACCGCCTAAGGTTATGGCCGCAGTGCCTGTGGTGATGCTGCCATCCAAGGCATTGAGATTAAGATCACCCGTGCCGGTATTGGTAATGGCATTATTGACTTCGATATTGCGCTCGGCAGTTAGCGTCAGGCTGTTATTGCTTGTCCAGGTGGTGCCTTCATTGACAAAGATATCGCCGTTACCGCCGGCGGTGCCCTGGGTGGCGGTTTCGATAATGACGTTATTGCTGTCGAGTTGCGTTGCCAGTGTGGTGGCGGTGATATCACCGCCTGTTGCGGCAATGGTGAAGTCGTTGGGGTCGATTAACCAGGTACCGGTTTCGCCATTGGCAGCAGCGGTGTCGATATTGACGGTATCGGCAATTTCAACATGGGTACCCGAGGTTTCGATAAAACCACCATCCCCGTTTACAGGTGCTGAGGCATCCAGAGTGCCATCGGCTATTGTGGTACCGCCTTCGGCAAACAGAATAATGCGACCATTTTGGTTGACCGCACCAGTCGCGCGGCTAACACCTTCATGGTTGATTGCCAGTGCGTAGGGGTTGTTGCCAGCGCTACGCAACTCAATTTGGGCGGCTTCAATTAAGCCGCTTTGGTCAACGCTGCCGTCTTCTGTGCTTAGTCGCACGGAGAGGCGGTCGTCACCGCTGGCTTTTAGAAGCACGTCCTGACCGCCAGCCAAACCCGCTTGGCCGTCAGCGAGAATATCCCCACTGTTTTTGACATCCAGCGCAATCAAATAGACATCGCCCCCTGTGGCCTGAATGGTGCCCAGGTTAATGAGGCTGGCTTGGCTGTCGCCAATAAAGTTGAGGTCACCGCCATTGAGGAAGTCTTGATCGGTGACGTTCAGTGTGGAGGCGATAAAGCTTTGGGTGTCGATGGTGCCGGTTTCACCGACGACAACGCCGTTGGGATTGATGAGATAAACGGAACCATTGGCGACGAGGTTGCCGTGGATTTCACTGAGATTGCCGCCCTGCACGCGGTTGAGCACGGCTGCGGCGTCGTTGATTTGAATAAATTCGGTGGTTTCGCCATTGGCAATGGAGAACTCTTGCCAGTTGATAATGGCGTGACTGGATTGCTGATCAATGGTTAGAAGGCCATCGCCGCTCCCTACACCGCCAATAGTGGCCTGTCCAGCGACGACTTGACCGCCTTGTGGATTGGCCCACACAAGCACGATTGAAGAG
>CALKXD010000185.1 GCA_938003855.1 uncultured Granulosicoccaceae bacterium
CTGACCGTGGTGTCAGCGGTATTTTCCCGGAGCACCGTCTGGTGATAGCGGGGTATTACCGGGACTGATGACAGCCGTTGGTCTGGCTTTCGGCCGGTCGGAAAAATCCGACCCGTGTCCATTCCCGCTAACGCTTATGCACACGCATTAAGCCGGTTGTAACGGCGGTAGCGATGCTGTCAGATGTGCGCTGATTGCGGGTGCAATGGCTGTTAAACGCTAGCGCGTCGGCAGCGGTACGATAACGCCGTTGCGCTGCCCGTTAGGCAGTGGCTCGGGTTGTAGTGAAAGATCATTGCTAATCATCGGATCTACTGCCAGTGTGACAGGCGTTAAATTAACCTCCAGCGCGTTAACCAGATCGATATCGACTCCGCCATCGCTTGTTAGATCGATATCAATACCACCATCAGCCGGCCATGGTGGAGTGTTGTCCGCAGGGGTGTCCAGTAGCGGGTCAGGTAATTGTCCGGCCGCCGGGGCGATCGGTGGTTCAACCATCATTGGTTTGTCCATCAGCGGCGCACGGGGAAGATAGGTCGTCCCGGGTGGGTCAAGCAGTATCGCGTATTCCCGATTGCGCAGTCTGTCACTGGCTGATGCAACCGTGAGATTGAAATGCAGGAAAGGTTCGGTCAGCGGTAGTTGTCCGGTTATTACTATCACCGGGTTGTTGTCGGTATTGTGTGCAATTTTCAGTGTGGTAGTGGCAAACTGGTCGGCGACTTGCGGGTTGGTGAACAGGGTCGGGGCCAACAGCGTCGCTTCGATGTTTTGACTGGTTGCGCCGTGGACTTCAACTTCTGCGCGCAATGGCTCGTTGAGGGCAGAGTAAACGTCAATATCGCCCAGGCCAATGGCCTGTGCCGCGCTGGTGCTGAGTAGCAGACCGGTTATTGTCGCCAGGTGGTGTAATTTCACGGTGGAGTTTCCTTGTTGCGTAAGTCGCAGATAAGACAGAGTGTACCTATTCGGGGATGAGTTATTTTCAACATGGCTCCCACATTAAGCCGACCGCCCTACCGGTGTTTACCCGGCAGCTGGCGGAAACGGTCCGAATGCCCGACTGGATCACACTGCTTAATAGTGGCGAGGCGATTGTTACCAGCGCTTGCGCCGCCATTGCCGGAATCGTCCGGGTACGTATTCGGGCCACAAAATGTCGGAAATTTGACTACACTTCTGTTCAGGGCACATATATGTTGCCGGTTGATAATAACTAATGTGCTCATTTGAGCCTGATAAAAAAACTCACTATGAAGACAAGCGCCGTTGTTCGGTGCGGTCTGCTGGCAAAACTATTCGGATTAAGTTGTCTGCTGGTGTTACTGGCGGCAACAACGGGTGCCGAAACCGTTGTCAAAGAGGCCGTGAACAAAACGTCAAAAAAGCTCAGCATCGAATTGCGTGGTGTCGAGAAGGCAGAAAAAGAAAATATTCAAAGTCTGCTCGAGCTCTGGCAGTTCGAAGGCAAAGACGTGCCGTCAGTGGCGCGACTGCGTTTTTTGCACCGCAAGGCTCCGGAGCAGATCGAGCTGGCACTGCGACCGTTTGGCTATTACCGTTCAACGGTTGAGTCTGACCTGGACGACGAGGACGGTCAGTGGAAGGCGGTCTACAACATCGACCCCGGTGAGCAGATAAAGATAGCGAACCTGAATCTTGCGGTGCAGGGGGCAGGCGATAAAGAAGAAGATTTTGTTTCTGCAGTGCAGGCCACCAACCTGCAGGCGGGTCAGCCACTGGATCAGCAGGCTTACGATGTACTGAAACGGAAGCTGCAAACTACCGCAAGCCAGCTTGGCTACTTTGACGCAAAGTTTCTTCAGAGTGAAATTCGCATAGATATGGCGTCCTACTCGGCCGATGTGGCACTGGTCTATGAGACAGGTTCCCGATACAAGCTCGGGGGGGTGACACTGGATCAGGATGTTGAGTGGTTGTCGCAGGAGCTGTTGTCCCGCTACAACGACCTGCAGGAAGAACAATACTTTGATGCCCGTGATTTACAGGGGTTGCAAAGCGGCCTGAGCAACACTGAATATTATGAAGAGGTACAAGTGCGTGCCTCGGCAGAGGACGCCGAAGATCTGGTAATACCGGTCAAGGTTAACTTAAAGCACAAAAACCCGAAGCAGCACGTCTATGGCATAGGCTACGAAACCGATACCGGTGTACGACTGAAGTATGGCATCACCGGGCGTCGGCTCAACAACAGTGGCCACCACTATGCGGCAGAGGCGAAAGTCACGCAGCTCGGTTTTCGACTGGCTGCGGCCTATACCATACCGACCCGCGATCCGCGTACCGACAGCTTTGGTTTTAACACCAGCTATGAGCGTGAGAACGCCGACTCCGAGGCGCTGACAATCGGTGGCAGCTACAGCTACCGTGATGATCTCTGGTTTAAAACCTATGCGCTCGATTATCAGGTCGATCAATTTACGGTTGAGGGCGAGGAGACAGTTTCCACCTTGCTGATGCCCAGCGCGGAGTGGACACGCACGTTCCCGGAAGACCTGAACCGCCGCATAAATGCAGTCAATGGCAGCTGGCTCTGGCTTCGATTGCGCGGTGCCAGTGACGGTATTTTATCGGACACCTCTTTTCTACAGCCTACCGTATCATTGAAGTGGATAAAAACGCTTGGCAACGGTCATCGATTGCTGGGGCGCGGAGGGATTGGAACGACATGGGTGGACGACTACGACAAGTTTCCGTTATCGCTTCGTTTCAAGGCGGGCGGTGACAGCAGTGTGCGCGGTTACGCCTTTGAAAAAATATCACCGCTGGGCAGTGATAACAGAGTGTCGGGTGGCAGGCATCTGATCGAAAGCAGTATCGAGTATGAAATTCCGTTTAAAGACAGGTGGAGCTGGGCGGCCTTTGCCGACATCGGTGATGCCTTTGACGAAAAGCCGGAAATCCGCCTGGGCGCCGGGGTGGGGATACGCTGGCAGTCACCGATCGGACCGGTGCGTCTGGATCTGGCGCGTTCGTTTGATGATCCGGGGCCGGGCAATACCCGTTTGCATTTATCACTGGGACCCGACCTGTGATACCGGTGGAGGTCACTGAATGATCTGGCTACGGCGACTCTCGCTGTTGTTTCTGCTGCTGTTGTTACTGCTGGCGGCGGTGGCGGCCTATGTGACCATGACTCATGGTGGTATGCAACGGATTTTCTCGCTGGGCAAAAGCTATGCGCAGGGTGAGCTGACCTGGCGTGATTCAACCGGTAAGTTGATCGGGCCGGCGACCATCACGGACCTTGACTACATTGGCAACGATGGCCTGTCTGTGTCGGTGGCGAATGCCGGCTTTGACTGGCAGCCGAAAAAGCTATTGTCCGGAACTCTGCAGGTCGATGAGCTTTCCGTCAGCGGCATTGAGATACGATTGCCACCGCCAGCTGCCGAAACACCGCAAGCCACTGCTGAACCGTTCCAGTTGCAGGATCTGGCACTACCGGTGGGTGTAGATATCAAAAAGCTATCGATTACCGATATTGCCGTGTACCCGCATGAGGCGATAGAGCCAATCATCATTGATGAAGTTCTGCTCAGTGCCGGTGGCCGTGACGATAAGCTGAAACTGGTCGAGTTCACCGTGCGTGCGCCGGAGGGTCAGTTGCGCATGGAAGGGTCGGTTGACACCAGTAGCCAGTGGCCGCTTGCGTTGCAGCAGCAATGGCAATACAGCCATGCCGGATATGGTGACTTTACCGGTGAAGGCTCGATAACCGGAAATATAGAAACCCTGCAGGTAACGCATCAGGTATCGGGTAATGCCACACTTGAATTAAATGCGGTCATCTCAGACGTAACCAAAGCGCTGAACTGGCAGGCCACCGTTACCACCGGTGCTGATGATCTAGGGGCGTTTTCAGAGGCAATGACGGGCGTGCCTTTTAACCTCAATGCCCGCAGCAGCGGGTCGCTTGAAAATTACACCGCGACCGGTGAATTTGATACCGATCATCCACAGACCGGTGCGGTCAGCGGTACTTTTACTGTCGATGGCAGCCCGCAGTCACTGAAGATCGAGGCCGCAGAAATTGCGCTGACTGAAACCACACTGGTGGCGAGCCTCGATGGTGAAGTCGCGCTGGCTGATTTGCAAAGCGATGTAACACTGCGATGGCGTGACCTGGTGTTGCCGTTGCGTGGCGAGCCGGCAGTGGCGCAGAGCCCGTCCGGCAAGCTGCATTTCACAGGCACGCCGCAGAACTATAAAGTAAGCAGCAATGCTGAACTGTTACAGGATCAGACCGGCGCGCTGCAGCTGACCCTGCTGGCCGGTGGTACGCCGGACAAACTCAGCGTTGAGTCATTGTCGCTGGACAGTGTTGATGGTGATACAAAGCTGACCGGCACCGCGTTAGTTGATCTGAAAAACCAGACTGTCGATGCCACTGGCAACTGGCAGCAGCTCACCTGGCCGCTGATCGGAGAGCCGTTGTTAATCGATAGTCCAGCCGGTCAGTTTGCGGTGAAAGGACCGGTCACCGGTTATACGCTATCGACTACTATCGAACTCGACGCCACATCGATACCGGCGGGTAGCTGGCAGCTGTCTGCCAATGGCAACGCTGAGTCACTGTCAGATATAAAACTCAACGGCAGTACACTCGACGGGGTTATAGAAGCCAATGGCACTGCGACCTGGACGCCGGAGACCGAATTCAATCTGACCTTGCAGGGGCGTGATGTAAATCCGGCGTCACAGTGGCCGGGACTGGATGGCCGGATCGGTTTTCAGTCGACAGTGCAGGGTCGCGTTGGTGACAACGGCCCGGATATCAAGGCAACCATCGATGAGTTGTCCGGTGACTATCGCAAGCAGGCTTTGTCCGGTCGCGCAGAGGTGACGATCGCAAACGGCGATCTGGCTATCGATGCGCTGGATATTAAGGCTGGCAGCACGAAGATCAATGGCACAGGCACGGTGGGCGAAGCCCTCGATCTGCAATGGCAGCTCGATGCTCCGGCACTGGCGAGACTGCACCCGTCTCTGGCTGGCGCTATAAAAACTCGCGGAAAACTCACCGGCAGTGCCGATGCGCCGGTGGCCGACTTTACCATCGATCTGAAAAACTATACCTCGACAGCGCTGGTGGTACGGAATCTGACGGGGGCCGGGGTGGTTGATCTGTCGGGCGATAGTCGCTCAAACATCAAACTGACCGCCAGCGATATCGTTGTGTCTGATCGTCGCATCGACCAGCTGACCCTGCAGGGCCGTGGCAAACCGGCCAAACATAGTATGGATTTAACGCTGCAGGGAGATGACGCTGACCTGGCGGTTTCTGCGGCGGGTGGCCTAGTGGATGGGCAATGGCAAGGTCTGGTGAGGCAACTGGATATTAAAAAAACACTGCTTGGTGACTGGGGTCTGCAGCAACCGATGTCGATTAGTGCCGGTAGCGAGTCCGCTCAGGCCGATACGTTCTGCCTGCAAAGCGATGATACAACACTGTGTGGTGATGGTCGCTGGAGTGCCGCAAACGGCGTGACGGCACGACTCAGCCTGGACGAATTCAGTGCACAGCGATTTGACGAATTCCTGCCACCGGATATAGGCATAGATGCGGCCTTGAATGGCACGGTAAACATTTCTGTCGGGGCCGGCGGCAACGTCAAAGCGGTCGCTGATTTTGCCATTCCCGGCGGTGGTATCGCTTATGAAAATGCTGGCGAACTGGTCGAGACAGCGTTGGGTGCCAGTGTTATAAAAGCCGAGTTCAGCAATGACAATGTCGTCTCCGATGTGCGTCTGAATCTGGGTGAGATCGGTACTGTCAATATGGATGCGACCATAGCAGCGGTGTCGGGCCGACAGCGCATGTCCGGATCGGTAAACACAGATCTGCGGGATATTTCTCTGCTCGGGATAGCGATGCCGCAGTTGCAGTCTATCGACGGTCAACTGCAAACCAATCTGAAACTTGGCGGTACGGTTGCCGCGCCGGTGGTCACCGGTGAGGCGCGTGTAGAGGGTTTTGCCGCAGAAGTGCCATCGGTTGCATTGAAAATTGTTGACGGTGTGCTGACGGCCGTCAGCGACAACAAGGGCGGCTTGCGTATCGACGGGTCCGCGCGGTCCGGCGACGGCAATCTGGATCTCAACGGTATGTTTAATCCGGGCTCCGGTAAGCTTGAGCTGAATCTGCAGGGCGATCAATTTCAAGTGGCAAATACCAACCGGCAAAAGGCCGTGATCAGCCCGGATATTCAGCTGAGGATGGACAGCAGTGATATCTCGGTGACCGGTACTCTGGAGATCCCTTCGGCGTTTATCAAAGCGGGAGGCGAGGGCAGCACTTTGAGAGAGTCACCGGATGTCGTCATTATAGACAGTAGTGGTGCGGTGCCGGAGCAGCCGGCAGCAAGCCAGGTGCGGCTGAATGTTGAAGTGAAGCTCGGTGATGATATCCGTGTGAAAGCCGGTCAGTTCGATGGTGCATTGTCAGGAGGGCTGACTATCGAGCAACTGCCGGGTCGTGCGCCGACCGGTTCAGGTGCTATTGACGTGGTCAATGGTGACTTTCTGGTTTACGGCCAGAAACTGACAATGGAGCGAGGTCGTATATTGTTTAGCGGCGGTCCGGTGGATAACCCGGCGCTGGAGCTCGATGTAGCACGCGATGTGCAGGAATATGGTGTTAAAGCCGGTGCCAGCATTCGCGGTACTGCGCAGGATCCCTTGCTCGAGCTGACATCCGACCCACAGCAAACCGATGCCAACACATTATCTTATATATTGCTGGGTAAGCCGCTAGGCACTCTGGGCGCGAGCTATACGCTGGGTAGATTCATCACGCCGGATATTTATGTCAGTTATGGTATCGATCTGTTTGATAAGATAGAAACGTTTAACCTTAAGTACAAGATTACTGATCGGCTATCACTGATTGCCTCCTCCAGTGAAAAGAACAGCGCCGATCTGATCTATACCATCGAGCGGTAGCCCGCCTTACTTTATGGTGTAATGCTAACGGGCGTTTTGCTACTGAGCGGATGCCGTGCGTTTGGACAGATAAATAATCGCACTCACCAGCAGTGCTCCGGCGATGTTGTAAGTCCAGTGAAGCGGATAAAAACAACCGATACTGGCAACCAGCAACAGCGGGTAGCTCCACCATTGCAGTGGACCTTCAGCGTACCTTTGAATCAGCGCGTTTACCCCATACAGTCCGAATAACGCAAATACAGCCAGCCGTGCAAGCTCCGGCCACTCGGCACCGACTAATGGTGTATAGGCAAACATCAGCGGCACAATATATAGACCCTTAGCAATTTTCCATGCTTCGACACCGGTTGCCATGGGCTTTGATCCGGCGATTCCTGCCGCAGTGAAAGCGGCCAGGCATACCGGTGGAGTCACATTGCTGTCCTGACTTAGCCAGAAAACAATCAGGTGAGCGGTCAGCAGATAGGTGGACATGGTTACCGGATCAACCATCATCGGTCGCAGAGCGACCGAGATATCAAACGGGATACTGCTGAGCAATGCCGTGGCATCGCTTAATGACATACCGGCCATGAGTTGCGCCGGCAGCTCGGGATTAACCAGTGCGAGGGTGGCTATCACCGCCGGGTCGGAGACGCCACTGACCAGCTGTTGCAAAATGACGCCGTCGGCCAGCATCCCGGCCAGCGCAGGGGCAGAGAGTATTGATAAAACGATATAGGCCGCTGTTACCGGCAACCCCATCCCCAGCACCAGTGAGGCGATGGTGATCAGTGTCAGCGCAACAAGCAGCGATCCCTGAGACCACTGTGCGATCATCAGTGCAAAGGTGTTGGCCAGGCCGGAGGTTGTCACAGCGTTGTTGATCAGGCCGACGGCAACCAGCAGTACGGCGGTCATAATTGACGTCTTGATCCCCAGGCTCAGGGCGCGGGAAATATTGCGCAGCCCCATTTTATTTGGCGTCGCCCAGCTGATCACGATCAGTGTTGCGATCGAGATAGCGGCGGCGTAGCTCGGGGTTTTACCGGTGACCAGCATGGTGGTCATCACCGCGAGCGGAATAACAAAGTTAAGCAGCCCTGCGAGCATTTTCTGTTTGTCGACAACGTTGGCCTGCTCGGTACCGATGTCGTATTTCACCGCTTCGATTCTTACGATGAATGCGACGGATAAAAAATACAGCAGCGCCGGCACCACCGATACCGCCACGATAGTGCCGTATGGGATGCCCGTATAGCTTGCCATAATAAAGGCACCGGCACCCATAATCGGAGGCATCAGCTGGCCGCCGGTTGAGGACGCCGCTTCGACACCGGCGGCGAACTGTCCTCTGAATCCGTTGGATTTCATCAGTGGTATGGTAATCACGCCGGTGGAGGCGGTGTTGGCGATTGCCGAACCCGATATAGTGCCGGTCATCGCCGATGAGATCACGGCGACAAACGCCGCCCCGCCGCGGAAGCGACCGGCGATAACTTTAGATACCTCGATAACAAAGTCGGACGCACCGGAGATCACCAGAAACGCCCCGAAAATCATAAACAGGGTGATATTGGCCGACGAGATGGTGGTGATTATGCCGAACATTCCTTCGTCATTATAGAGCGAGCGGAACAGCACATCGTCAAGTGGCAGGCTCGCTGCCCGAAAGGCACCCGGTAGCATTTCTCCTAGAAATAAAATGTAGGCCATCGCGAGGATAATCAGAATGGGGATGATCCATCCAGTCAGTCGGCGGGTGAGTTCAATTACTCCGACCACCACCATGAAACCGGCGAACCAGTCGACAGGTCCGAATTGCCAGGCCAGTCCGGTTTTAGCCAGGGTGCGCTCATAGAGCCCGTTTTCGGCCAGCGCGATCCACAGTGAGGAGGCGGCGATTAAGGCACCGAAAATCACATTGCCGGCAACAGACAGCCGGGTCGATGGGCGGTTCTTCAGTGTGCGAGTGGTGATGGCTGCGAGAAACGCAAAGCCTGCGAAGTGAATAGCGTTTTGCCAGTTACCCGGCTCGTGAATAACCACGTTGGTGGCGATGTGCCAAAGTGCAAAAGCCACGACCAAAAGGAAACCCGCTATCCACAGTCGTGGGCCGGACAAGGCTGCGTCCAGGTCGAACAAGCGGTCTGTCAGTGGCGCGGACGTTGTCGTGCCATCTGCCGTGGGAGTGGTTGTACTCATGATTGCTCGCTCTTTGCAATGTCGCCTGCCGTGCGGGGGCAACAGCCTTGATCGCAACCCGTGCGCGGCGGGTGTGCAGGGGGTTCCGGAAAAGGTGAATTCCGCATCAAACGGCGGAATTCACTTTGTTTCGCGGAGGTCGAAACGTCCTATTTTGACATCAGGCGCTCAGGTACATCCAAACCGGCTTCTTTGTAGTAGCGCGCCGCACCGGGGTGCAGAGGAACCGGCAGGCCGGCCAGCGCCGCCTCGATTTTCATGGCCTTGGTGGCCGGGTGGATGGCTTGCAGGAAAGGTAGATTTTCGTACAGTGTTTTTGTCAGCAGGTAGACGTGATTTTCGTCAACGTCTGCGTTTACTGCCAGAAAGTTCGGCTGTGCAATCGTCTCAACGTCTTTATCGACGCCGGGGTAGGTACCCGCTGCAATGGTGTAAGGCGTCCACAGGTTACGACCGTTATCCATTTTTGCGCCTTCTTCAGCCGTGACAGACAGCAATGTGAATTTGTCACTGTTGGATGACATCAGTTTGGTCACCGCGCTGGTTGGCGGACCAGAAGGCAGACCGGCAGCTAAAGCCTGGCCATTGGCCATCGCATCGACTGAGGGGCCATAGCCGGCATAGATAAACTCAAAGTCATTGGCGAAGTCGAAACCCAGCCCGCTCAGCAGCACTGTGTTGGATCCGAGTGTGCCGGAGTTTTCCTTGCCCATCGCGACGACTTTGCCTTTGGCATTCATTAGATCAGAGACGGTGCCGTCTTTAACCAGATCGTTCGCCAGAATAAACTGCTCGACGTTTTGCCACAGCATGCTGACCGAACGTACGTTGGTCTGTGGCTCCGAGACCGGTCCGGTGCCGGTGGCCGCATACGAGCCGTACAATCCCTGCAGAATGGCGAACTGAGCTGTATTAGCCGCCAGCGCCTGGACGTTTGCGCCTGATCCTGCAGAGTTGACAGCCGTCAGGCTGAACTTTTCTTTCGGCAGCAGTTTTATCTTGGACAGAGTCGCGATGGCGGTGCCCACCGGATGATAGGTTCCACCGGTCGATGCGGTATTCAAGACGTAGTCAGCGTCCTGGCTGTACGCGTTGGTGGCGGCCGTGGCAGACAGTGCCACCGCGGCAAGCAGGGTCGATAATTTTGTTAACTTCATAGATCCTCCAAAGGTGTCGGTTCAAGCCTTGTTGACTCAGGCGAGAGTGTTGAAGGAAATGGATAATTTTGCAATCCGCGTTAACTGACTGATTCATTGATAGTTAGTGGATATCACCGGTCGAGTGCGGGCGGTGGATGGCCGGTTATCGGCAGAAAACTGCCGATAACCGGCGATTCGCCGTGATGAAATTTAAGCCGGGCGTGCCGCCGCGCCAATGCAGTCCGGTTGACTGTGGCTGTTTGAGTTTTACGTGGCGAAGCTAATAATCCTGCGGGAGGCTAGTCTTCTGTAAAGCGCGTAATACCCAGTCTGAGCATCTTGTCGTTTAAGGTCCGGCGGTTGATCTGCAGTGCGTCTATGACGTCAGATATGCGGCCTTCATGTTTCAGCAGGCTGGTTTCGATGATGTACTTTTCATAGGCCAGTACCCGGGTTTTGAAGGATGCGGTTTCGTCTGATACGCCAAACGCAATGCGCTGTGCTGCAATCGCGCCATCATAGCGGTCGCGAATTCCCTGCAGGGTGAGTAGGAGTTCTTCGGGTTCGATGGGCTTTTCCAGAAAGTCCACCGCACCCAGCCGCATGGCCTTGACGACATCGGGGACGGTAGCGAAGCCCGAGAAAAAAACAATCGGCATCAGTGGTCGGGACAAACGCGCCTGCCGGGCAAACTCCAATCCGTCGCACCCGGGCATTCTCAGGTCAGTGACAACAACATCGACGGTGTGCTGCTGGAGTCGCTGTAGCGCGGATTCTGCGGTCTCTGCAACCAGTGTGTCGATACCGCTTACGCGCAGGAAGCGCGCGTTTGCGGCCAGTACGTCGTGATCGTCGTCGACCACCAGAACCGTAAAATCAGGTGCGGTTTCGATAGTGCTCATCGTCTTGTCCTTGCCATATTCACGGCTTATCCGCGATTGGCAACAGCAATGAAAACCGACTGCCATCAGGCAATTGGCTGTACAGCAGTTGGCCCCGGTGGCTATCGGCGATCTGCCTGGCGATGGTCAGGCCCAGTCCCAGGCCACGGTGGTGGCTCTTTGCAGTTGAGAAAGGCTCGAACAGTGTCGGGATCATGTCTGTTGCAACACCGCCGCCGTTGTCACTTACCGAAATACTGACAAAACGACGCGATAAATCAAGCGATTTGTGGTTGTCTGCGGATGGCTGGCTGGATAGCTCCGGGTGATCTCTGCCCGGCAAAGCCGCCGATACCGTCAAGGCCATTAGCGGGTTGTCGCAAGGCAGTACGGCGTCTATCGCATTATAGAGCAGATTCAACAGCGCTTGCTGCAGCAGCACCCGGTCGCCTTCTATAGAACCGGCATCACTGGAAATCGTGACGCTTAAATGCTTCGACATGGTTGGCCGCTCGGTTTTTACCGTGTCAGTCACCTCCCGGGCCAGCGTTCCTAGATCTATTATTTCCAGTCGAAGCGAATTGCCGCGGGTATAGTTGCGCAGGGTGTTGATCACAAGCCCGATACGTTTGGTGGTGCGATCACTCTCAACAACGATATCTTCAATGTCACTGGTGTGGCCTTGCGGGCTTTCTATGAGCTTTCTCAGTGATGCCAGATTTAGCCGCAGACTGGCCAGTGGTTGATTGATTTCGTGATTTATCGCGGCCGACATTTTGCCCAGCATCGCGTAGTTGGATTCGGCGATCAGCGCATCTTGAGCGAGTTCCAGTTCTCTGGTGCGCTGTCTGACCTGCGCTTCCAGTTCTTTTGAGTGGCGCTGTTCGGAGGCGACCAGGCGTTGTTGCTGACGATAGATGCGCAACAACAGCAAGGCAATATAGAAAAAAGTAAAGGCAACCGCCGTGATAAAGGCGGCCATCTTGTGGTAGGACTGCTTTGCCACCAGTGTCATGAGTTGCCAGGGCTGTGTTTGCAACCGGGCCGCGTAATGGCGGAAGTTGCCAAGCATCGGTGCGGCGCCGGAGCTTTGCAGGTGGGTTACCGGATAGCGCCGCTCATGCTGAATGGCGGCTATATCATCGGCCGATAGCGCCCTGGTGGGTTGATACAGAAACCGGTCAGCCGAGGACAATATCACGACACCGAATTCATCCAGTACAACGGTGTGAAAATCAAATTCTCTCCAGGTGTCCACTGGTGCTGTCAGTGCCATCTTCGCCACCACTACACCGTCGATGGTGTCGTCGTTTATTACTGGCTCGGCGATAAAATAGCCGGGGATGCCTGTGGTTGCACCGACTGCGAAGTAGCTTGAGGTCCGGCCTTTGATCGCGGCGGTGAAATAGGGTCGAAAGGAATAGTCGTTACCGATAAAACTGCCGTCACTCTGCCAGTTGCTGGCCGCGACCGTGATGCCACTGCTGTTCATGAGAAACGCGAAGTCCAGTCTGCTGTCAGTCTGCACCGTCGACAGGCGGCGATTGGCAGCAGTGGTGTTAGCGGCGTTGGTGTTGCCAATGGCGGTGACGATGTGGGGGTCGCTGGACAGCAGTCTGGGCGTAAACGACAGTTGTTTGATCTGCCGGTCCAGTTCTGCTACCCGGGTGGCAATTGATCGCACCTGCACGACAGCGACGCGCTTTAACTCGAATAGATAGGCCATCGTATAGATCGCCAGTAAGGTCAGCACTGCACCCAGTGCTGCCGAGTGTCGTCGGGTCATTGCGGTGAAAACGGCGGGATCAGCTGATCTTTGCTTTTTGATCGAACAGCGCGGCCAGTGCTTCTGCATCGATCAGATCAATATAGTTGTCTCGAGCATACTTGCGGGCAGTGTCTGACACCTCTCCGAGTGTCACGTAAAGATGGCCGCCGGCTTCGGCTTTCTGTCCGGCGGTGATCAGCTTTTTGAGTGGTTCGATTCCGGTGTTTGCGGCTTTGAAGCGTTTGGTCGACAGCACTATTACCCGTCCGCCGCGAGTCATTACCAGGTCAGCACCATCGGGTTTGAACACTTCAGTGGAGTAGCGCTCGGCCTCGTAGGCGGTAGCGATGCGGCGGGCCACATCAGCCGCTGGCATGCTGCGAGCCTGCTCAACGACTTCGATGACACGGTTGCTGCTGGGGCGCTGCAGTTGCTGGTAGGCCGAGTAGGCGCCGATGCCCAGGAAGGGCAGTGCGGCTGTGATGCCGACGATCAGGTATTTACCACCGGCGATCAACAGGCTGGCGGCGATCAGCAGCAGTCCGATGATCACACTTAACCACCAGGACGAGCGCAGCAATATTGCGAACAGAGAGTTTTGCGCCATGGTGAGAGCCATATAAATTCCTCAGCCTTGCATGCTTCTACAGATAGGGCAGGCAGTATAGCGTTTCAGGCCCGGAACTCGAAGGATGCAGTTGGCGATGTCGATCACGGCGACGTTCGCATCAGTCGTCGCCCCGGGTAACCGCTGCCAAGCGTGTCACCCGGGGCTGCTGATTACTCGTCGGTGATTACGCCGCGTTGGCGCAGAATGGCGATGACTCTTTCAGCGCATTGCTCAGCTGACATGCTGGCGGTGTCGACGAGAATCTCGGGCGCTTCCGGCTGCTCATACGGCGAGTCTATGCCGGTGAAGTTTTTAAGATCACCGCGGCGGGCCTTTTTGTAGAGGCCTTTCGGATCTCGTTCCTCGGCCACTGCCAGAGGTGTCTCCACATAGACTTCAAGGAATTCGCCGTCTTCGAGCAGGCCGCGTGCCATTTGGCGTTCGGCAATAAACGGTGAGATAAACGCGGTTAACACAATCAAGCCACTGTCGACCATCAGGCGTGCAACCTCGCCAATGCGTCGGATGTTCTCAACCCGGTCAGCATCGGTAAAGCCCAGGTCCTTGTTCAGGCCGTGGCGGACATTGTCACCGTCGAGCAGGTAGGTATGGCGACCCTGGGCGGCGAGTTTTTTCTCGACCAGATTGGCGATGGTTGACTTACCGGATCCCGACAACCCGGTGAACCACAGTACACAGGATTGCTGCGACTTGAGTTCAGAGCGCCGTTTTTTGTCGACATCGACCGCCTGCATGTGAATGTTCTGCGAGCGCCGCAAAGCGAAGTTCAGCGTGCCGGCTCCAACCGTATTGTTGGTAGCGCGATCAATCAGAATGTAGCTGCCGGTGGCGTGATTTTCTTCGTAGGCATCAAACGCCAGTTGACGGTCGAGATTCAGGTTGCAGGAGCCGATATTGTTTAGTTCCAGCTTTTTAGCCGCGACCTGCTCGAGTGTATTGACGTTGATCTCGTGCTTGATGTCGGTGACCGTCGCGGTGGCTGTCGCGGTACCGCATTTGAGAAGATACGAGCGGCCCGGTAACAGGGGTTCCTCGTCCATCCACACCAGTGTGCTCTCGAACTGGTTAGCAGTGCTGGCCGGTGTTTCGGTGGTCGAGATAACATCACCGCGGGAGATGTCGATCTGATCTTTCAGGGTGATGGTCACTGCCTGACCGGCGACGGCTTCGTCCAGATCGCCATCATAGGTGACGATGCGTTCAACCGTGCTGGTTTTGCCTGTCGGCTGGACACGGATAGCATCTCCGGTCTTTACCGAGCCACTGGCGATCGTGCCGGCAAAGCCACGGAAGTCCAGGTTGGGGCGGTTTACCCACTGTACTGGCAGTCGGAACGGCTTTTGTTGGTTTTGGTCAAGATCGATCTTGACGGTTTCCAGGTACGACAGCAGTGTGGTGCCGTGATACCAGGGCATTTCAACACTTGGCTCGACAATGTTATCACCGACCAGTGCTGACAGCGGGATCGAGGTGATGGTGGTGGTGTCCAGCTGGCTGGCAAACTCAGTAAAGCTGTCGACGATCTCGTTGTATACCGTCTCCGAATACTTAACAAGATCCATTTTGTTGATCGCCAGTACCACGTGCTTAATGCCGATCAGCGACGCCAGGTAGGCGTGCCGACGCGTCTGCGTGAGAAGTCCCTTGCGGGCATCAACTAATAAAAGAGCAACATCGGCGGTGGACGCCCCGGTGATCATATTGCGTGTGTATTGCTCGTGTCCGGGTGTGTCGGCAACAATAAACTTGCGTCGATCCGTATTGAAGTAACGGTAGGCGACATCAATCGTGATGCCTTGCTCTCGCTCTGCAGCAAGGCCGTCAACCAGCAGAGCAAAGTCTATATCGCCGCCCTGTGTGCCAAACTTTCTGGAGTCAGCCTTGATGGCGTCGAGCTGATCTTCAAAAAGTACTTTTGACTCATGCAGCAAGCGCCCGATCAGTGTGCTCTTGCCGTCGTCCACGCTGCCGCAGGTAATAAAGCGCAGCATGCCCTTGTTCTCGTGTTGATCAAGGTATTTTTCGATGTCGGTTCTGATAATTTCGTTTGCAACAGCCATTAGAAGTAGCCCTCCTGCTTTTTCTTTTCCATCGAGGCGGTCGAATCGTGGTCGATCAGGCGGCCTTGTCGTTCCGAGGTGTTGGCCAGCAGCATTTCCTGAATGATGTCGGGCACTGTTGTGGCTTCGGAATCAATTGCACCGGTAAGCGGGTAGCAACCCAGGGTTCGGAAGCGCACATTGCGCATCATGGGGACTTCACCGGGGTTCATCGGCATGCGATCGTCATCAACCATGATCAATGTGCCATCGCGCTCAACGACAGGTCGTGAGGCAGACAGGTACAAAGGCACCACGGGGATGTTTTCACGGTGTATGTATTGCCAGACGTCGAGCTCTGTCCAGTTTGATAACGGGAACACGCGAATCGATTCTCCGGGTTGCTTGCGTGCGTTGTACAAGTTCCATAGTTCGGGGCGCTGGTTTTTGGGGTCCCAGCGGTGCTGTGCGTTGCGGAAAGAAAAGATGCGTTCTTTGGCACGTGATTTTTCTTCGTCACGGCGTGCGCCACCGAATGCGGCATCAAATCCGTATTTCTGCAGGGCTTGTCTGAGGCCTTCGGTTTTCATGATGTCGGTGTGCAGGGCTGAGCCGTGACTAAACGGGTTAACGCCTTTGTCGACGCCCTCCTGATTGATATAGGTGATCAGTTCCAGGCCCAGGTCGGCGACGACTTTGTCGCGGTGCGCGTACATGGCCTTGAACTTCCAGCCGGTATCGACGTGGAGCAATGGAAACGGCGGCTTGGCAGGGTAGAACGCTTTCATGGCCAGGTGCAGCATGACGGCGCTGTCCTTGCCGATAGAAAACATCATGACCGGATTGTTGGCTTCTGCAACAACCTCACGCATGATGTGAATACTCTCTGCTTCTAGACGCTGAAGATGCGTTAGCGATGACATTTTTGTGTGTGTCCTGTTTGATCGCAATCCGTGCGTGGCGCTGCTCGATGAGGGCGTAGCCGGGATGTTGCGTGTGGTTGCAGTCGACGACTGGTGACTAAGTGATGTTGAAACGGTTTCGGGTGCGCTGCCAGCCAGTGCCGTGTTGTAGGGGCTGCCGTGCACGCTGATGTGCGTTTGCTGTTCCAGCCACAGCTTCAGGCTGGTATTGCCGCTGACATCGACGCCTTGCATAACGACGACGATAGCGCCGCCGGCATGATTTGCCAGACGGGTAAAGAATTCCTGTAAATGACTGACGCCGGTGTTGTCTTTCGACGCCAGCCAGCAGTACTGGCCGCGTGTGCTGTGCGCGTACAGCAGCTGCCGTGCACCGACCGGGGTGGTGCAGGCTTTGCAGCCCGCCCAGAATAATTTTGCCTGGCGTTTGCGAGCGTCCGCGCTGATCGCCGGGTAGCTTCGAGCCAGCCAGTCAATCTGGTCGCCGGCTTTTTTGCAGGTGGTGTGCAGATTGTCGGAGTTGAGTCCCCATTGATCAATATAGCTGCCAATCGTGCGCGGGCTTACGGCTGCTCCGGCACGCTCGGTGAGATCCTGTTGCAGTCGCTGGAATGTCCATAGTGTATTGGCTGCACAGCTGTTGTTGTCCGGGTACGAGCTGGCCGCCGCGAGAAGAAAATCATTAAACTCAGTGGTGAGGCCCAGTTTGCCGGCACTGGGACGCCCACGCGGCTTGACCTCAACAGCCGGCCAGCCTCCCTGCAGAAACAATTTGTGGGCGGCGATAATCGTCGGCGCGGAGAGCGACACCTCGCGGCTGATATCAGCGATTTTCCATCCATCAAGGCGTAGCTCAACGGCACGCCGACGCCGTTGATTGAGGAGGTTCTGAGGGATTGATTTGCCAGTCATGTGTACGCTTTAGCGGACGTTCAATTAAACATTTAAATAAAATAGCACGTATTAAATATTTAATTGCAATATCTATGCGCAATCTGAGGACTGTGCAGGCAAAAGACGGCCTGAGCCGCCTGGTATCAGAACGGATTCAAGTTTTATGCAAGTCTGCAGTAGGGAAATTGGCGGTTTCGCCGGTGTGTAGTGATCGCCTGCTAAGGATTTGCCACAGTCAGGGAGTAGCGTTTGCAATCCACACCGGGCGTATCAGTGGCCGGGGCCGGCCGTTGCGGTCGGGCTGGAGTCGCAGTGTTGTGGCGGCTTAGGTGGTGTGTTGACTGTTGGCTGTCCTGAAAAATCTCGCGATTCGATCTGCCATAACCTCGGGTTGGGCATCTCCGTCTGCCAGTGATTTCTCGGCAACATCGGCGACATTGCCGGGCAGTTCATTGCGGCGGGTGGTGACCAGGTGATGAATATACTCGTGGGTGAATTCCGGATGCGGTTGCACGGTGAACGCCTTATGGCCGTAGCTGAGCGCCGCATTTTGGCAAAATGGCGTTGAACCAACGACTGTCGCGTCTGGTGGCAGGTCTGTTACCTGATCCTGATGCCAGGCGTAGAGCGACACGGGGCCGCTGTCGAGGTCGTAGGTGACGCGTCCAATCGACCAGCCACCGTGGTATTTTTCAACTTTGCCGCCGAGCGCCTGGGCAAGAATCTGGTGGCCAAAGCAAATGCCGACAATCGGTACACAAGCACCGTATGCCTCGCGCAGAAACTGCTCCAGCGGGGGTATCCACGGCAGGTTTTCATACGCGCCGAACTTCGAGCCTGTTATCAGCCAGCCGTCGGCGCTGTGTATGTCGTCGGGGAATTCATTGTCGACGCAGGCCCAGGACAGAATTTCAAAATCGTAGCCATCCAGCAGACGCGTGAATGCGTCGGCGTAAGTGCCGTAAAAAGGTTGTGCCGATTCGGGAGGATAGCCACACTGCAGAATTCCGATTTTCATAGATGCCAGCACTGGAGAATTGATCGATTGTCGCCGTATAGGGTGCTGTCGGCAAGTGCTGCACGCAGGTTGAGCGGGATCGGTCGCGGCGAGGGGCGCTTTCAGGTAAAAGCCCACTCACCGGCACGGTAAGTGGGAAATGGACCGGGGTTGTACGTCAATACATCATCATGTTCGCGAGGTTTCAGCGTCATGACGCATGCATAATGTCATGACATTATGTGGCTGTCAAACGAGGTTACCCACCGGGTGCGGTGGCGGGTGAAAATAACATGAGAAGGCACTTGCATTGAGATCTGTCGACGTACCAGCACAGTTGCTGCGTTGTGAGCAGGCGGTTGCTTATCGAGCCATGCCGGCGGCCGGCGAACGCGAGTTCAGTATTGTCGAAGGCAGTGTGCCTGTGCTGATTTCAGCACCGCATGCCTGTCTGCATCGCCGTGGTGACGAATGGAAAATGGAGGAGGAGTTTACCGCGGCGTTTGCCCTGTTGCTGGCCGAAGAGACCGGGTGTTCGGCGATCTATCTTTGCCGGCAATCCTGCGAAGACCCCAACTGGCTGCAGGGCAGCAAATACAAAGAGGCACTGGCCGATCTTGTCGCAAGACGCAATATTGGTCTGGTGATTGACCTCCATGGCATGACCAACCGCCACCACATGGGCGTGGCGATCGGTACCATGCTGGGGCGCGCCTGTCCGGGGCTCGATGTGCAAGGCGGTTTTGTTAAACAGGGATTTGTAAAAACACCGCACACCGGGCTTACCCCGGCCAATGAAACCGAATGGCGTCGGCTGGTGATCGATCACCCGCGTTTTACCGGTGGAATTCGAAATCACACAGTGACGCGTTTTGTCGTTGAGCAACTGCAAACAGCGGCCGTGCAAATAGAATTAGCGTCTGCGGTGCGTATTGTTTATTCGCCAGCGACAGATGACTGGCCGCATGCGTATACTGGTGACAGCAGCGCGATCATCGCATCCTTCCAGGCGTTGTGCGAACTCATTCAACAGGGAACCCCATGACGCCGGATCTGCTTCTGATTGCGCTGTTTGCGTTTTTGTTTGCTGGTGTGATTAAAGGCACGATTGGCATCGGGTTGCCAACCATTACGATCTCGGTGATGGCTCAGTTAGCTGATCCGCGTGTGGCCATAGCCTTGTTGCTGGTGCCGGCGCTGGTCACCAACACCTGGCAGATTTACCGCGGCGGGCAGATTGTCAGATCTGTGCGGATACTGTGGCCGTTTGCACTCACCATGATTGCCACTATCTATATCTCGTCATTGTATGCCGCCGTGGTGCCAACGAAACTGCTGGTGGTGGGAATTGGCTGTATGGTGGTGCTCTGGACCTTAAGTAGTCTGGTAAAAGCACCGCCGCCGATACCCGACCGCATTGATCGGCGGGTGCAGTTGTTTGCCGGTACGTTTGCCGGTTGCATCGGTGGACTGACGGCAATCTGGTCGCCTCCTATGGTGATGTATCTGCATGCAAGGCGGCTGGATAAAAACGACTTTGTCGCTTTTACCGGTTTTTTAATTATCTGCGGCACTGTACCTCTGACACTTGGTTATTTAAGTAATGGATTGCTGACCCGTGAACTGGCGTTGAGTTCGGCGCTGATGGTTATACCTACCTTGCTGGGTTTTACACTCGGTGAAAAACTGCGCCACAGACTCAGTGGCGGGCAGTTTCAAAAAGCGGTGCTGGTGATATTTTTTCTGATGGGTCTTAATCTGATTCGCAAAGCGTTTCTAGCGTAATCCGGTGGCGGGGGGGCGAGATCGGTAAATTTACCATTGTGCTGTTGCCGGGCCTCAATGGCACCGAGGGTCTGTTCACGCCGTTGCTCAACAGTGCACCCGATAAATATTCTGTGGTTTGCGTGCCCTACCCAACGCACCGGAAATGCTCGTATCAAGAGTTACAGCATTTAGTTGAAGATCGTCTGATGACTATCGACACGTCGGTTATTCTGGTGGGGGAGTCTTTCGCAGGGCCTCTCGCTCTGAAGTTGCATCAGGCCAACGGTGTTGTCGGTATTGTTTTGGTTGCCACGTTTGTCAGTCCGCCGACTCTGCGCATCGGGCGCTGGTTGCCGTGGCGAGGGTTGTTTTCGGTTGCCGCATTCAGCGGCCGTATAATAAGCCGGTATTGGCCGACCGGTTTTTTGTCGACCCTGTCAGCCGAGTTGCATCGGGTTAGTGCCGATGTCATGGCAGATCGCATGCACTCGGTATTTGCTGTCGATGCCACGGCCGAGCTATCGCAATGTAGCGTGCCGGTGGTCTATTTCCGGGCCACAAAAGATCTGCTGGTGCCGTTCTGGAACGTCAGGCGGATAGTGAAAATAAATCCGCAGGTGGCGGTTGCTGACTTTGTTACTACGCACTTTTTACTGCAGTCAAAGCCACAGCAGGCGTGGCGTGAAATTGAAAGTTTTATAGAGGGCTTGCGGTAAACCGGTGGCTGCCTGCGGAGCGCGGGGTGCGCGCCTGTTACCCCTGTTGAGCCTGCCGTAGCCTGCGTTGGTCTGCTAGCGGAATACGCCGTCCCAGGGGCCGCTTTGCAGCGTGGCTGTTTTTCCATCATCGCTGACAACAGGGCGGTTCAGGCTGAACATGTTGTCGGCATTGACGACGGCGTAATCCATATACCCCAGTCGCGCCAGTGGCTGCATGGCAGCGGTATCGACCAGTCCGTCTTTTATGTAGGCGTCGTCAATGTAGACCGCGTCAACAGTGACAATAACGGTTGAGTATCCGGAGTCCGGTCGCTCTTTGTTGACCGGAAGCTTGATTGTTTTCCAGTGGCTGCATTCAAATGCCGCTGGACTCTTTGCAACCCTTGGTGGTTTGACCAGTTGCGATTTGGTGGTTTCGATGTTGCCTAGATCCCACTCGCTGACTGAGCTGCTTACCGGGGCGCTGCTCATGTTCATTTCGTCGACCAGGGTATGCGAGGCGAATGAACAAGTGCATTCGCCGGTTGCTTCAATGTTGGTAACAGTATCTTTGCCATTGGCGACCGAAAACATCAGCATCGGCGGGTAGTCGGAGATGGCGTTGAAAAAACTGAAAGGCGCCAGATTGGCAATGCCGTCAGCACTGATGGTGGACACCCAGCCTATCGGGCGCGGCACGACCAGCGCTTTGAACGGGTCGAATTTCAAACCGTGTTTACGAGTGTCCGTGGTGTAGAACATTTATTGGCTCAATGTCGTTGAAAGCAAAGAAGTGTAGCGGTCACGATGAAACAGGGGAACCCGCTACCGTGTTTTAATTCGCGATTGTGGCCGAAAATGACCAGAGACTGAATCGGGCAGGTCGTTTTACGGGCTTTTGTTTTTATTCGTATTCAGGTATCGCCATGCACCCGACAGAAATTGTCTTATCCCCCAGGCTGCGCTCAACGCCCTACGAGGCGCGTGTTTTTGAAAATGGTATAAAAACGTTCACCATTTATAACCACATGACGCTGCCGGTGAACTTTACCTCGGTGGAAGATCAGTACCACCACCTCTGCGAGCATGTGCAGTTATGGGATGTTGCTGCTGAACGTCAGGTTGAGGTGGTCGGTCCCGATGCACTGAGGTTGGTGGAATTGATCACGCCGAGAGAGGTCGCCCACTGTAAGGTGGGACAATGCATTTACGCACCACTGGCCGATGAAGATGGTCTGGTGATTAATGACCCGATCATTCTGCGCCTCGCTGAAGACCGTTTCTGGATCTCAATAGCGGACTCCGATGTGAAGTTCTGGATCAAAGGTATTGCCTATGGCCGCGGTTTTGATGCAAAGGTTTTTGAGCCGGATGTAAGTCCACTGGCGGTGCAGGGGCCGAAAGCTGACGATGTGATGGCTGAACTGGTCGGTGAGGATATCCGGGCGTTGAAATTTTTCCGGTTTATTGAGACTGATATAGCCGGCACACCGGTGGTGCTGGCGCGGTCCGGCTGGAGCGGGCAGGGCGGCTTTGAAATTTATCTGCAGGACTCCAGCAAAGGCCTGCCGTTATGGGATGCAGTGTGGGCCGTCGGTCAGAAGTACAACATCCGCGCCGGCTCGCCGAATCAGATCGAGCGGCTCGAAACCGGACTTAAATCCTACGGCAGTGATATGACCCACGACGACAACATTCTGGAGTGTGGCTTCGAGCGCTATTTGAATCTTGATAAGTCGGCCGAGTACATGGCAAGGGAGGCGTTGCAGCAGATCAGCCGGGATGGCGTTAGGCGTAAGTTGTGTCATGTGGAAGTTCAGGGCGCAGCGCTGCCAGCGCTGCGTGAACGCTGGGCACTGCAGTCTGATGGTCGAAAGGTCGGGGATGCCAGCAGCTGCGCGTACTCCCCTAAGCATCAGGCAAATCTGCTGTTTGCGATGCTGTCGTCCGAGGTCTCGACACCCGGCACCGAGCTCAGTCTGGTGGTTGACGGATCGGCTCACCAAGCCATTGTCCGGGATGAACGCTGGAAGTAATCCGGCGTCAGCGATATCATGCGGCCATTCAGAGATTGGCCGCCCCCTATGACAAGAACCCTGACCATCCGTCGTCCCGACGATTGGCATTTGCATTTGCGCGACGGGGCCATGCTCCGGTCGGTGTTGCCCGCCACCGTTGATCATTTTGGACGTGCCTTGATCATGCCGAATCTGGTGCCCCCCGTGGTGCGCGCGGTCGATGCAGTCGCCTACCGCGAGCGGATAGTCGCAGCGATGCCGGCGGGTTCTGCGTTTCAGCCACTGATGACGCTGTATCTGACAGAAACCACCGATGCCGACGATGTGGCAGCCGCCGCTGAATCGGGTCTGGTCACCGCCGTCAAGCTGTACCCTGCCGGTGCGACCACTAATTCTGACTCCGGTGTTAAAGATCTCGACCAGGTCATGACGGTGCTCGAGCGGATGGCGGAGATCGGGTTGCCACTGTGTGTGCACGGTGAAGTCACCGATGCCGACATTGATATTTTTGATCGTGAAGCGGTATTTATCGAGCGTGTGCTGCATCCGCTGCGCCAGCGGGTGCCGGAGTTGCGGGTGATCATGGAGCATGTCACCACTAAAGACGGTGTCGATTATGTGAAAACCGGTGGCGACAACATCGCAGCCACGCTCACCACGCATCACCTGATGATTAATCGCAACCACATGCTGGTGGGCGGCATTCGCCCACATTATTATTGTTTGCCGATCGTCAAGCGCGCCAGCCATCAGAATGCGTTGCGCGCTGCTGCAGTATCCGGTGATGCGTGTTTTTTCCTCGGCACCGACAGCGCACCACACCTTGATGGCGCCAAAGAATCAGCCTGTGGTTGTGCCGGTGTTTTTAACGCACCCAATGCCCTGTCCTGTCTGGCGCATGTCTTTGAAGAAGAAAACGCACTCGATAAACTGGAAGCCTTTACCTCACTTAACGGCCCGGCTTTTTATCGCCTGCCGGTCAGTACTGACACTGTCACGCTCGAGAAACAAGCAGCGGCCGTTGTCATCGACAGCAAACTCGAAACCGCCGACGGCGTTGTTACCGTTTTCGATCCGTCGGTTGATTTGCACTGGCGTGTCACATCCGCCTGATGCAATCCTCCCAATCCCCTAACTAGCGACTCTAAATCCATGTACCAGAATACTTTTCCTGATAAGGAAACCATCGCGGAGCTTACCGCGCGTATGTTGTTGGAAATCGATGCGGTACATTTTCGTGCTGATCAGCCGTATAAACTGACGTCCGGTCTGGCGAGTCCGGTTTATATCGATTGTCGCAAACTGATTTCCTATCCGCGTATCCGGTCAACGTTAATGGATTTTGCCGTCTCAACGCTGGCGCGTGATGTTGGCTTTGAGGCCTTTGACGCTATTGCCGGCGGTGAAACAGCCGGTATTCCCTTTGCGGCATGGATAGCCGAGCGTCTGTCTCTGCCGATGCTGTACGTGCGCAAAAAACCCAAAGGCTTTGGTCGTGATGCGCAAATCGAAGGTGATCTCATAGAAGATCAGCGTGTACTGCTGGTGGAAGACCTCACAACAGACGGTGGGTCGAAGCTTAAATTCACCGATGCGCTGCGATCTGCCGGTGCCGATACCGATCACACGTTTGTGATCTTTTATTACGACGTATTCCCCGATACAAAATCCAGGCTTGCTTCCAAAGGATTGTCGCTGCATCACCTGGCAACCTGGTGGGACGTACTTGAGCTTTGTCGCGGTGAAGGACACTTTGACCCCAATACGCTGGATGAGGTCGAAAAGTTTCTGAATCAGCCACTGCAATGGTCTGCCGACCACGGTGGCAACTACGCACCGGTTAGCTAGTGCCCATCCGGAAACAAGCGCTACTGCGTACCACTCAGGCACGCAATCTTTTGCCGACCATAGGTAGTTACTTAAGAACAACTAAGCGCCTACCTGTGGTAGGCAAAATCTCACGCACCTGAATGATCCTCGCGACGCCCTGGTTCTGGATAGGCACTAGCTAGTGCCCATCCGGAGACAAGCGCTACGGCGTACCACTCAGGCACGCAATCTTTTGCCGACCACAGGTAGTTACTTAAGAACAACTAAGCGCCTGCCTGTGGCAGGCAAAATCTCACGCACCTGAATGATCCTCGCGACGCCCTGGTTCTGGATAGGCACTGGCTGGCGCTCAGCGCAGCGGAACTTCATTTGCAGCGATCCGGCAGCAAGTCGGCGGCGATCTTGCTTCGATTTCTACCGGATGGCGGTCTGGCAGGCGGGTTTGCTCTGCCAGCGTTGCCGTGTGATTACGGGCGTTACTGTTAAATCTGCATAACAGCAGCGACCCGTGACGTCTGCCGTGGCCGGTACTTTGGTTTCCTCTTTTTTTGTATGACAATGACGCATGAAGCACGATAACTACGTAATAGACGATATGATCTCAGCCAAGGCGATTGCCGCGCGCGTAGAGAGCATGGCGGCAGATATCAGTCTGCACTTTGAAGGCACCGAAAAGCTGGTTGTGATTGGTTTGCTGCGGGGGTCTTTTATGTTTATCGCAGACCTGGTGCGTGAGCTCTCGTTACCGGTTGAAGTAGACTTTCTAGAAACATCGTCCTACGGCGACTCTATGGAATCGTCCAGAGAGGTGCGTATACTTAAAGATCTGCGTGGCGAGATAAAAAATCGTGACATATTGGTTGTCGAAGACATAGTCGATACCGGCCATACCTTAAACCATGTTCTGCAGCTGCTCGAGTCGCGCCAGCCTGCCCGTATGATGGTCTGCGCACTGCTCGATAAACCATCGCGCCGGGAAGTTGACGTAAAAGCCGATCTGGTCGGCTTTGAAATCGAAGATCGTTTTGTGGTTGGCTACGGAATCGACTACGCGCAGCGCAATCGCAATTTGCCCTACATAGGTGCAGTGCGTTTTACTGATTAATGCGCGGTCTGCGATTTGCTGCCGGTCATCAGTCTCCGGGGTTATTGCGCTGGCTGTGAACTTTCGGTGGTTTCTCTGAGTCAACAGAGTGTAAAGTTTTTGTCAGTAGTTGCAGGGCAGGTATGCCTTCGCAGATACTAATACACTTTTCAGCCGAGAGGATGCAAAGGAAGACTGATCATGACTGACCAAGAAATCGATCAACGCATATACGATCTCTACGACGAATACTGTCACACCGAAATGGATCGACGTACCTTTTTACAGCGCGCCAGTGCGATCACTATCGCGGGCGTATCAGGGCTTGCAATGGCGCAGGCATTGTTGCCACGCTATGCAGAGGCGCAAACAATATCATTTACCGACGACCGCATAAAAGCGACCTACGTAGACTATGAGTCTGCCGGTGGAACGTCCGGGGAAATGAGAGGCTACCTGGTCGCTCCCACGACCGAAGGTCCCCACCCGGCAGTGCTGGTGATTCATGAAAATCGCGGGCTCAACCCCTACATCGAAGATGTTGCACGACGCCTGGCGGCAGACGGATTCCTGGCGCTGGCTCCAGACGGTTTGTCGCCGGTTGGCGGTTATCCCGGTAACGACGACGACGGAAAAATTCTGCAAAAAAGCCTCGATCAAACCAAGCTTAAGCAGGATTTCCTCAACAGTGCCGTGTACCTGAAAGATCACGAACTCTCCAACGGCAAGCTTGGCGCAACCGGGTTTTGCTGGGGCGGGGGCACCACTAATTTTCTTGCGGTGGAAATGGGAGATGATCTTAAAGCCGGTGCACCGTTTTACGGAGCAGCACCAAAAACCGCTGAAGAAGTGGCCAAGATTACCGCGCCAATACACATTCATGCGGCGGAAGATGACAAGCGTATCAACGCCATGTGGCCGGACTTCGAAGCGGCACTGAAAGGCAATGGCAAAACCTATGAGCATTTTGTCTACCCCGGCACCCGCCACGGTTTCCACAATAATTCAACGCCACGCTATAACGAAGCCGCTGCCGATTTGGCATGGGAGCGTGTGGTTAAATTGTTCCAGGACAACCTGGCTTAGATAGACTGGCTGTTCTTCAGCGGATCGGGGTGGCGTGCGCCATCCCGATGATATCTCTGCCGCGCTCCCGGTAACCTTGGGGATACCTCAAATTCTCCTGTTGCTCTATGCTGTGGTGCACTGCATTCAGTGAATCGGAAGATCAATTTGCGCCTGCGTGTACCCTGCATAAACCGGGTTGGGTTGTGATTACAGAAATTCACTATGTGTGTCGCATCGGGCAGGGCGAGTTGTCTGTGATGGCAATGCCGCACTGTGGGGAATTTGCAGACGCGCAATTTGCTGCCATGGCGGGTGCTGGTATCAGCAAAGTAGTCTGCCTGCTTGAGCAGACAGAGTCGGCGCAACTCGGTTTGCACGATGAAGCGCTGCAGTGCGAGAAGACCGGCCTGCGCTTTCAGCGATACCCGGTTACTGATATGCAACTGCCAACTGATCGTGCGGACTTTGTGGCTTTTGTCCGCGCAGTACATGCTGAAATATCTTCCGGCCAACACATTGCCGTGCACTGCAGAGCCGGTATTGGTCGCACCGGAATGCTGGCTACAGGTATTCTGGTCTGTCATGGGGCCACGCCACTGCAGGCGATTGAGCAAATTTCCACAGCGCGCGGTGAGAAAATTCCGGATACTGAGCAACAAAAAGCCTTTATTGTCGAGGTCGCTGACCTGTTAAGGCAATAGCCAGGCGGCAGCGTAAGTCACGTTTGGCAGCCGTCATTCTGTGCCTGCGGTGCTTGCTGCTGCTGATGTGTCAGCGTCGTATGTAAAAGCGATGGGGCGGTTTGGTTCAGGGCGCGGCGATGGCAGGCGAGAGCAGTGCGACGACAATAATCATAACCCGTGAGTAAGGGTCTATGGCCGGACGCACGGTGATTTCTGCCGCAGCGCCAGCCCTTCTTTGTACGGACCTGCGCGGTCCGCGTATCTTCCAAAGGGTTATCGTTTCTACTGTGTACAGCAACTCACAGTGCTATTTGTCGAAAGCGCATTTTCATGTGCATTTTCTGTCACGCGGTAAGTGTGTTGCCTATAGATAGCCTTGCGTATGGTGGTTTTATCCCGGTGTGGTATCACGCGCGGGTGACGGGAAAAGCGGTAGCGTAAAGCGGCAACACCTCGGGAGGCGAGGCTGAAAAAAAGCCATGCACTGTAGCCAGCTGAGATTGCTGGCAGGCTGGCGCTCAACTGGCGCCAGCCTGTTTTGCTGTGACTCTAGCGGTAGCGTTTGAACTCGCCGGAGTCGACTCTTGCCAGAAATGCCCGGAGCTCTTCTTTGACGACCGGCATCAGGAAGTAGAGACCGATAATATTGAAGATACTCATGGCGAAGATGGCGGCGTCTGAGAAGTCGATTACCGCGCCAAAGCCAATCGAAGCGCCTATCACAATGAACACGCAAAACATCAATTTATAGATCATTTCATTGATGGCGCCTTCACCGAACAGATAGGTCCACGCTTTTAATCCGTAATAAGACCAGGAGATCATGGTGGAGATCGCGAACATCACAACGGCAATGGCCAGCGGATATTTAAACCAGTCTGCAGTTTCCTGGAAGGCGGCTGCGGTCAGGTTGACACCGGTGAGTCCGGAGCCATCGAACGGGCCGCTATTGACGCCGGAGATAGTGATGACCAATGCTGTCATGGTGCAGATGATCACGGTATCGATAAACGGCTCCAGTAGAGATACCAGTCCTTCGGTCACCGGCTCTTTGGTTTTAACTGCAGAGTGTGCAATTGCCGCTGACCCGACACCGGCTTCGTTGGAGAAGGTTGCCCGCTTTAAGCCTTGTATCAGAGCGCCGATGAATCCACCGGTCACACCGGCTGCGGTAAAAGCGCCGTCGATAATCGCGCTGAATGCAGGGCCCACTTGACCGAGGTTAGTGAGAATAACGATTAACGACATGGCGATATAGAGCGCGGCCATCAGTGGTACCAGGCGTGATGTCACGCTTGCTATGGACGGCATACCACCAACGATCACCGAAAATACAAAGGCCGCCAGCAGCACACCGACCACCCAGCCGTAGCCATCCGGCAGTCCGAAGGTGGTCACAAGCATTGCGTTGGCCTGATTGCCCTGGAACATGTTACCGCCGCCCAGAGCGCCGAGAATAGTCATTACGGCAAACAGCACGGCAAGTATTTTACCGAGGCCACCCATGCCGCGTTCGTCGAGGCCGCGACTCAGGTAGTACATAGGGCCGCCTGAGACTGCCCCTGAAGGCAGGATTGTCCGGTATTTTACGCCAAGTGTACACTCGACAAACTTTGAGGCCATACCGCACAGACCGACCACGATCATCCAGAATGTAGCTCCGGGACCACCAATCGCTAAAGCTGCGCCTACACCGGCGATGTTCCCCAGGCCGACTGTCCCGGACAGCGCCGTGGTCAATGCCTGAAAATGTGAGATCTCACCATCCTCTCTGCTGTCGGGATCGGAGTAACGTCCGCGCACGATGTCGGTGGCCAGCTTGAAACGGCGGACCTGAATAAAGCCGAAATAGAGGGTGAAGATTATGGCGGCAACCAACAGCCAGCCGGCGATGATGGGGAAAGCAGCGCCGCCAATCGGTACCGAGGTAAAAATCAGACTGGCAAACCAGCCGAGGTAATCATTGAAGAAGGTATCAACCGTTTCGTCTATACCTGCATACGCATTCAATGCAAACAGAAGCGATAACAGTACACCAACACGAAGAGTATTTTTCAATTGCAA